>NZ_JBSGTX010000002.1:96147-221018 GCF_053607625.1 Streptomyces sp. NPDC055103 | reverse complement strand
CCGCCCGCGCCGCCCGCGCCGCCCGCCCCGGGCGGGGGCGGTACGGCGGTGGGCCCGCCGGGCGGAACGGACGAGGGCTGCTGGGAAGCGGAGGAGGAGGGCGACGCGGACGTGCCCGGCTTCGCGGACGACGACGTGGGTACGGGCGCGGGTTGGCCGGGCGCCGGCTGCGAGGAGACGGCGGAGGGCGACGAGGAGGGGCCGTCGGCCGCCGTGTCGCGGTCGATCACGTACGGGCCGAGGGCGACGGTCAGGGTGGTGCCGGTCGCCACGACGACGGGCACGGCGAACATGACGAGCCGGTTCCGCCGCGTCCGTTTGCCGGTGGCGGCGGCCCCCGTGAGCGCGACGGCGCCGGGGGAGGCGGTGGCGGGTTCCTTGCCGCCCTGCGGGGTCAGCGAGGCGGTCGCGATGTCCTGGGCCGGCTCGATCCGCTCCAGCTCCGCCAGGTGCTCGGCGGTGGGCGCCCCGGCGGCGAAGGCGGCGCGCTCGCCTATGCGCTCGGCGACGGCGGCGGGCCACGCGGCCCCGGTGGCCCGCTCGTCGGACCGTTCCACGAGCTCGGCGGCGCTCGGCCGCTCGGCCGGGTCCTTGGCGAAGCAGGTCCGTATGAGCGCGGCGAGCTCGGGGTCGGTCTCGGTGAGCCGCCCGAAGTCGGGCTCTCCGTGGACGACCCGGTAGAGGAGGTCCGGCCCGGAGCCGTCGCCGAACGGGGGCCGCCCGTTCGCCGCGTAGAGGACGAGGCTCCCCAGCGCGAACACATCGGCCGCACCCGTCAACTGCCGGTCTGCGACGGCCTGTTCGGGAGCCATGTAGGCGGGGGTCCCGATGACCATGCCGGTCTTGGTCAGCCGGCTCTGGTCGGCGGCGCGGGCGACGCCGAAGTCGATGAGGGAGAGGCCGGCGCCGGTGAGCATGACGTTGGACGGCTTGAGGTCGCGGTGCACCATGTCGGCGCCGTGCACGACCCGCAGCCCGGCCGCCGCGTCCCGCAGGAGCCGCCACAGGGACTCCGCCGGCAGCGGCCCGCCGTGCAGCCGGATGGCCTCGCTGAGCGTGATGCCCGGGATGAACTCGGTCGCGAACCACGGTGGTCTGGCCGTGCGGTCGCTCGCGAGGAGCTTCGTGTTGGCGCCGGCGGGCAGCCGGGCGAGGTTGTCGAGCTCGTGGCCGAAGTGGCTCAGGAAGTCGGCGTCCTCGGCGAGCACGGGAAGGACCCGCTTCACCGCCGCGAACTTCCCTGGCACGGCGCCGAGATAGACCCGCCCCATACCTCCCGACCCGAGGACGCCGAGTAGCCGGAACGCCCCGATCTGGCGGGGATCCCCCGCCTCGAGAGGCATGGCTCCGCTGCCGTCCAGACTGCCCAAACCAGAGTGGTCTTCCCGTTCCCCCTGCATGGGCCACACATTAGCTGAGGGTTATTCACATCTGTACGGAGACCAAGTGTTTGTTTCTGTACGGCGGTTGAACGAGTGAGGCCGGGCGCGCGGCGCGTTCACCGGCACTCTATTGCAACGCGCAAGGCCTGTTTGTTGCGTTAGACGTCATGACGATTGCAATGAAATCCAGGTGCTGACCTGCGGATGCAGGGATTTGATGCAACGAAGCCGTTGCTCGATCCTTGAATGCAACGTAGCGTTTCTCTTGTCGGAAACACCGAGCGCAAGGCCTCGGCGGTCCGGGAAACCAAGGAGAGCGTCATGCAGAAGTTCGCCACCACCGCCCCCATCGCCGTCGTCCTGAACGTCCCGGCGGGCCTGGTCCGGTTCATCGCCGCCGAGCGGGCCGACGCCACGGTCGAGGTCCAGCCGCTGGACGCCGGCAAGGGCCGCGACGTGAAGGCCGCGGCGGAGATCGCGGTCGAGTACGCCGACGGTGTGCTGCGGATCGAGGCCGCGGAGGCCAAGAACCGGATCCTGGGCAACTCCGGGTCGGTCGCGGTCACCGTCCAGCTGCCGGCCGGCTCCCGGGTCGAGGCGAAGACGGCCGCCGCCGAACTCCACAGCGTGGGACGCCTCGGCGACATCGCCTACGAGAGCGCGCAGGGCACGGTGAAGCTCGACGAGACCGCTAGCGTCCGGCTCACCCTCCAGGACGGCGACATCGCGATCGGCCGCCTGGGCGCCGCGGCGGAGATCAGCACGCAGAAGGGCGACATCCGGATCGCCGAGGCCCTCGGCGGCGCGGTCGTCCTCCGCACCGAGTCCGGCGACGTCGAGATCGGCGCGGCCCGGGGAGTCGCCGCCACCCTCGACGCCGGCACCGCCCACGGCCGCGTCACCAACACCCTCCAGAACAGCCAGGGCGCCGGCGCCGGCCTGAACATCCAGGCCACGACGGCGTACGGCGACATCACGGCCCGCAGCCTCTGAGACACCTGGACACCCGCACCCCGCACACCCGCTCCCCCCGCCCCCCGCGCACAGCTTCCGAAAGAGGAACCGCCATGACCGCCCCCGCCACCACGCCCACCACCGCCCCCGCCCTCACCCACCCCGCCGCCTGGACCGGCACGGTCTCCGTCGACGACACGGCCCTCGCGGTGACCGACACCGGCGGCCCCGGCCGCGCCGTGGTCTACCTCAACGGCTCCTATGCCGACCAGAAGCACTGGCGGCGGGTCATCACCGAACTGGGCGGCGACTACCGGCACATCACCTACGACGAGCGCGCCCGGGGCAAGTCGCGGCTCTCCGCCGACTACTCCTTCGAAGCGTGCCTGCGCGACCTCGACGCCGTCCTCACCGCCCGGGGCGTCGAGCGCCCGATCCTGGTGGGCTGGTCGTACGGCGCCATGCTCGCGGTGCACTGGGCGGCCAGGAACCCCGACCGCGTCCTGGGGGTGGTGTCCGTGGACGGCGCCCTGCCGCACTCGTGGCTCGACGAGGCCACCAAGGCGCAGGTGCGCAAGCTGTTCCGCCGGCTGAGCCCGCTGTTCCCGGTCGCCCGCCGCCTCGGCATGGCGGCGCGGATGAGCGCCGAGCAGCACGCCGAGATCAACATCGAGATCAACGAACTCTGCGCCCCGGCCGCCCTCGACCCGGTCTTCGACCGCCTGACCGTGCCCACCCGGTACGTGCTCGCCACCGGAGGCAACCTGGGCGGCGACGCGGAGCTGATGGAGAAGATCCGCGGCAACCTCGACCCGGTGACCGCCCGCAACCCGCACGTCCGGCTCAGCGCGAAGGTCCCGAGCAACCACTCCAAGATCCTCCGCAAGGACTTCCGCGCCGTGGCCGACGCGGCCCGCGAGATCGCCACCGCCGCCGGCGACCGGGCCGCGTGAGCGGTGTCACGCCCTCCCCGCCCGGGAGGGGCCGGCTCACCCCGATCCTCACCCGGAGCCGGTCCGAACTACCCTTCGAGCCATGGCTTTGAGACCTGACGAGTTCTACGACCACGCTCTTGCCGCTGCGGATGGTGAGCGTCGGCTCCCGCTCGCCCGCATGACGGGGTGGGACATCAGCCCCTTCGAACCGGACGGATTGCGCGTCGCGCAGCTGCGCCCTCCGGTTCTGCCCGAGCCTCCGCGACACGGCGAGGACCCGTCGGACTGCCAGTCGTGCCGCGACCGGGGCGAGGGGATCTGGTTCAACGACAGTTGGCGGCTCACCCGCATCCCGGGAGTCGGCGTACCGCTGGTGCTCATGCTGCATCCGATCGAGCACCACGACATGGCCGACCTGCCGGACGACCTGGCCGCCGAGCTGGGCGTCCTGTCCACGCACATCGTCCGCCACGTACAGGCCCTGCCCCACATCTCGCGAGCCCACGTCTACCGCATCGGAGACGGCGGAGCACACCTGCACATCTGGTTCTTCGCACGGCCCGAGGGACAGTCCCAGCTGTACGGATCATGGATGCCCGTCTGGGACGACCTGCTGCCCGAATACCCGGCAGACGTCGCGGACGCGGACGCGGCGACCGTGGTGGACGCCCTGATCGCCTCCCTCGGGGGCCGTCGCTCGGCCGCCGGTCAGGCCGTCAGCGGACGGTAGTCGGCGCCGGCAGACGGCCCTGGCCCAGAGCGGCCAGGATGTGCGGGGCCGCCTCCGCCAGGGTCGGGAAGTGGCGGTGGGCCTCGGGATGCGGTGCCGGGGTGTTGACCGTCCAGACCGCCATCCCGGCGGCCAGACCGGAACGGACGCCCGACGGCGCGTCCTCGACGACCAGGCACTCCGTCGGGTCCGCGCCCAGCTTCTCCGCCGCGAGCAGGTACGGGACCGGGGACGGCTTCCCCTCGGCCACCGAGGCCGCGTCCACGATCAGCCCCGGCAGCGGCAGCCCGGTCCGCTCGAACCGGCCCCGCACCCGGTGCTCGTAGTTCGACGTGACCAGCGCCCACCGGTCCGCCGGAAGCCCGGCGAGCAGCTCGGCGGCCCCGTCGAAGGCCGTGTACGTGCCCGTACGGACGTCCTCGTCCTCCAGCTCGTGCAGGAGGGCGAGGCACTCGTCCGGGTCGTGCCCCGGGGCGACGGTCGCGAAGGTCTCGACGGGCCGTGTCCGCAGGGCGACCGCGTACACCTCGTCCCCGTCGAGCCCGTACCGCGCGGCCCACTCGTGCCACATGCGGCGCTGGTTGGCGACGGCGTCCATGAGGGTGCCGTCGACGTCGAAGAGAACGAAGTTCTTGCTGGTCACGCGCCCGATGCTACGACCACGAACGCGGCCCAGGAAGAGGGGGAGGCGGCGAGCTGCGGGCCGTCCGGGTTCTTGGAGTCGCGGACGTGGACGGTGGTGGGGTGGGCGGCTACCTCGACGCACTCGCCGCCCTCGCCGTCGCTGTAGCTGGACTTGCGCCAGTCGTAAGCGACTTCGAGGCAATTGCCGCCCTCGGAGTCGCTGTAGCTGCTTTTGAACCAGGCCAGATCCGTGGTGTTCATCGTTCTCCCAGCAGTTTCTCGAGCCATGTGAGCGACTCGTGTTGCGTGAGCGCCTGCGACCGGATGATGCCATAGCGCTCGGTGTACAGCCGGACCTCTTCCGGGTCGGTGATCAACCGAGAGTGCCCGTAGATCTCGGTGTACGCCGTCTCCCGTCGCCCCTTGGGTGTGAGCAGGGTGAAGGCGCCGCCCAGGTAGGGGTGTTCGTACCTGTCCAGGGGCATGACCTGGAAGTCGACCGTCCGCCGCCTGGCCACGCTCAGGATGCGCCGCAGCTGCTCGCGGTGGACCGCCGGTCCGCCGAAGGGGCGGAGCAGGACGGCCGCCTCCAGGACGAAGCTGATCGTCGGCGCGGGCCACTTGTCGAGCAGCACCTGACGGGAGATCCGGTCGGCCACCCGCTTTTCGATCGTCGCCTCGTCCAGCATCGGGCGGCGGTCCCTGAAGAGGGACAGCGCGTAGGCGGGCGTCTGGAGAAGGCCCGGCACCGCCTGCACCTCGTAATAGTGCAGCGCCACCGCCTCGGCCTCCGCTTTCGCGAAGTCCTGGAACCAGTCCGGGTGCCGCACCCGCGCCTTGGCCAGCGCCTCCCGCAGGTCGTCCACCGCCGCCACCAGCACCCCGCCCGCGTTCAGCACGGGATCGGCCCGCAAGAGGAAGTCCGGCTGTGGGGTCCGTACGCCCCTCTCGACCGCCGAGATCAAGTCCTCGCTGCAATGCGTGATGTCCGCCAGTTCCGCCTGGCTCAGGCCCGCGTTCTTCCGCAGCACCTTGATGATTTTCCCGAGCGCACGAAACAGGTGCGCCGTACCGTCCACCTCGGAGGGCCGTTCCGGCCTCTCCTCCACGTTTCCCGACATCCGTACCGCCCTCTTGGCGCACCCGTACAGTCACTCAGCGTCGTCGCGTCGCTGCTGTTCAGCGTAGGGCGCACCCACCAGGCTCAGGGGCATGAAGTCCGAAACCACCACCCCAACCGGTGAGTTCACGCTCCGGCTCTCGGCCACGCGCCGGGGCGCACGACTGGCCCGGCTACTCGCCGTGCAGCAGCTGCACGAGTGGGGCGTGACGGGCTCAGCCGCCGAGGCGGCCGAGCTGGTCGTCGCCGAGCTCGCGAGCAACGCCGCCCTCCACGGCCGGGTGCCGGGGAGGGACTTCGAGGTCCGGATGGAGCGCGCCGACGACCACGTACGGATCGAACTCGCCGACGCGCGCGGCGAGCGCCGCCCGTTACGGTCCGAGAACCCCGGCGAGAACCCCGACGAGGGCGGCTACGGGCTCCTGCTCGTCGCCGCCCTCGCGACCGCGTGGGGCGTCAAGGACCGGACGGTCGGCAAGACGGTCTGGGCGACCGTCCTCCTCGGATGATCCGAGGAGGACAGCGCCGCGCTGTGGCTGCCGGGTCAGGCGAGGTTCTTGAACTTGGAGCCCTCGCCGATGTACAGATCGGTGTACTCCCCGCCGCTGAGCGGGGTCGCCCAGGCGCCCGTGCCCCGGTACACGTACGTGCCGTTCGGGCCGTACGCGACGACGTCGGGGCGGCCGTCCTTGTCGATGTCTCCGGCGCCGACGAGCTGGCTGTACGCGCCCCAGCCGCCGCTGATCCTCGTACGGCCGCTGAAGGTGCCGTCGCCCTTGCCGAGGAAGCTCCACAGGGTGCCGGAGGCGTCCCGGGCGACGAGGTCGCCGGCCGGGCCGCCCGCGATGTTGCCGACGGCGGTGATCTGGTTGTACGTGTTCCAGCCGGAGGCGCCGATCTTGACGCGGTTGGCGTACGGGGACTGCCAGTTGCCCGTGGCCTTGTGGAGCCAGAGGGCTCCGGTGCCGTCCACGGCGACGAGGTCGGGGCGGCCGTCGCCGGTCAGGTCCGACCCGGCGGCGATCTTGTTGTACGTGTTCCAGCCGGCGCCGACCTTCACGCGGCCCGCGAAGGTGCCGTCGCCCTTGCCGAGGAAGCTCCACAGGATGCCGGAGGTGTCCCGGGCGACGAAGTCGCCTGCCGGGCCGCCCGCGAGGTTCCCGGCGGCCTCGATCCGGGTGTACACCTGGTAGCCCGTGCCGATCCTGGTCCGGGAGCCGCTGGTGATCGGGTACCCCGTCACGCGCTTGTAGACGTCGTCCCGCCAGAGGGCACCGGCGGCGTCCAGGGCGAGGAGGTCCGGCGAGCCGTTGTCGTTGAAGTCGTGCGGGTTGGCCTGCCGGACGACCTTGAGGGTGCCGGTCTGCTTCACGGGCAGGCCGATGCCGTTCTTCGGAGCGGCGCTGAACTCCCAGACGTAGTCGCCGTTGGGGGCGTGCTCGGAGCCGTATCCGTCAGTCCACTTCACCGAGACGAGGCCTGTGCCGTCGGTCCAGTTGAGGCCGGAGTCGAAGGTGTAGTCGACCACCGTCTTGCCCGTGCGGACGTGGCGCACCTTCACGTACCCCGAGGCCAGCGGCCGGGACAGGGTCCATTCCAGGGTCGCCCTGCCGTCGTTCTTGTCGAGCTCGACGACGGTGGGGACCGTGCGGCTCAGCACCGTGAGCGCGGTCGGCTCGCCGGTGCTCGCGACGAGCGTGGCGACCGGGGTGCCGTTGTCACCGATCGAGATCCGGTAGACCCCCTCGCCCTGGGCGAGGGTGCCGCCGCGCACGAGCAGGGTGCCGCCGGTCTCGGCGATGGAGGAGGTGGCGCGGTCGAGGACCTTGAGGGTGGCGCCGGTGGTGGTGTTGAGGGCGGTCAGCGCGTGGAGCGGGTTCGGTGCGGTGGCCGTACTGGAGTTGGGCAGCGCATAGGTCAGCCAGTCGCCGAGGAAGCTGACGTGGGTGGGGGCGCCGTTGCCCAGGGGGATCGGAGTCCCGGCCGGACCGGCGCCCTCGCCGCTGCGCTCGGCGTGCATCAGCGTGGCGGTGGGGCCCCAGGTGGCGGTCTCGACCCAGGCGAAGCGCGAGGAGGAGGCGGCCGAGTCGGCCGAGTACGCGGCGTTGCCCGTCTCGCGCTTCTCGACGACGGAGGCGGTGACGGTGTCGACGAGGGCGAGGTAGTGGCGGACCACGGAGTTCGCGTCGCGCGCCGAGTAGTGGACGAGCGCGGTGGAGGCGGAGACGGCCTCGGCTCTGAGGATCCTGGCGTTGGCGGGCAGGCCGGTCACCAGGCGGTTGGAACCCTCGCCGATGCCCCGGGTCTTGAGCCGGAGCTCGCCCGTGAGGTTCGTGTAGTCCCAGTACGACATGAGGAGCGTCGAGCCGGCCACTCCCTGCAGGGTGGGGGCGCCGCTCACGGACCAGGTCTCGTAGGTGCCGTCCGGCGACGACATGTCGTACACGCGGTAGGACTGCGTGGTCGGAACCCTGGTCACGACGATGTCGGAGAAGCCGCCGTAGTACGCGGTGAGTTGGGGCAGGTCCTTGGTGGTGCCGTCCACCGTGCTCGTCCAGCGGTAGATCGGTTCGCCGATCGGGGCGTTCGGGACCTCGCTCGCGGGAGTCGAGGTGAGGAAGCCGGACGGACCCGAGCTCACGACCTGTCCGACGTGGGGTATGGAGATCGTGGCGTCGGCCAGGGTGGTGGCGGAGAAGCCGCCGGCCGCCGGGGCGGCGGCGACGGCGGGCGCGGTCAGGGCGCCGGCGCCGAGGGTGACAGCGAGGACGGCGGTCACGGCGGCGGAGAGCCGCCGGGAGGAGCGAGTGCGGTACACGCGAATCCTTTCGAGCAGCACGGGAAGACCCCCATTGCTGTTCGATCAGACGCTCGATCAGGTCATGTGGTTGTACGGCACCTTGCCGAAGATCACCGCGCGCACGTCACGAAGATGCGCGCCGCTCCACCATGCCCCGTACGTACGCGGCCTGCCCCGCGTGCTGGCAGTCCTCCGTGATCACCGACACCAGACGTACGCCGAGGGTGACCGGCGGGTTCCAGGCGGTGTCGACGACCCGGCCCAGGTCCGCGTTCGTCACCGTCCCGATCAGCTCCTCGGTGCGCGTGTGGACGGCGTCGTAGTACCCGAGGAGCAGCTCGGCCGAGGCGCGGACGGCGCCGACCTCGGCGCTCGTCTGCCCGAACCCGGTGGCGTGCTTCGGGAACGGCAGGCCGAAGCGGGCCTCCCAGCCGTCCGTGTCCCACAGCTGCTCGGTGCCGAAGGCGCCCGCGAGGTGGTCGTCCTGGATGCGGGTGAGGTGCCAGACGAGCCAGGCGATCGAGTTGGCGTCGGCGTCGGGGCGTACGGCGAGCTCGTCGTCCGTGAGCCCCTCGACGGCCCCGTGAACGGCCTCCCGGACCCGGCCGAACGAGTCGAGGAGCAGACCGGCGCTGTTCATGGGGGCTCCTCCTGGCAGATGAGCCGGCGGGTGGCCGGCGGCGACGGGGAAACCCTAGCGGCGGGTCCGGCGCCGACGCGTGATCTCGGCCCCGGCGCCGGAGAGTGTCAGGTTCGGGGACACTCTCCGGCGCGCGGGGTTATCGGCTTCTTGCTTGGGCGGCCGCTGCGGTCAGTAGACCGTCGTGGCGCCCCCCAGTCCTATGTGCTCCCGGTCGTCGCCGGTGTAGAAGCCGTAGTTGTACACGGTTCGACGCTGCGCGAAGGGTGTGGCCCAGGCGCCGGTTCCGTCGTACACGTACAGCGACGTGGCGTGGGCGGCTTCGTGGTCGTACGCGGCGATATCGTTCCGGCCGTCGTGGTTGTTGTCGCCGATGGCGATGATGGCCTCGTACGGGTTCCAACCGGGGCCGAGGCTGATGCGGGGTGCGAAGGTACCGTCGCCCTTGCCGAGGTGCAGCCAGAGGACGCCGCCCTTGTCGCGGGCGAGGAGGTCCCCGGCGAGACCGCCACCGATGTTGCCGGTGGCGACGATCTTGTTGTAGACGCCCCAGCCCCGGCCCATCTTCTGGCCCGGGCCGAAGGGCTTGCTCCAACTGCCGGTGCCCTTGTGGAGCCAGTGGTCACCGGCCTTGTCGACGGCGACGAGGTCGGCCTTGCCATCGCCGGTCAGGTCGGAGCCGCCGGTGATCAGGTTGTAGACCTGCCAGCCGGTGTCGATGCGGACGCGGGGTGCCAGCGGCGCCTTGGGGTCGCCGGTACCGAGGTGGAGCCACGCGGTGCCGCTCGCGTCGCGGGCGATGATGTCGGCGTGTGGGGCGCCGCCCACGTTGCCCGGTGTGACGACCTGGCTGTAGCCGTTCCAGCCGCTGCCGAGAGGCAATGGCTGGAATCCGTAAGCGTGGGGAGCGAGCGCGTAACTGCCGTCGAACGCGGTGAGGCGGCCCTCGTAGTTGTGGACGAGCAGGTCGGGGGTTCCGTTGTTGTTGAAATCGTGCGGCTTCGGCGTACGGGCGATCGTGAAGGAGCCGGTGCGGACGACGTCCGGACCGATCCCGTTCTGCGGCTTCGCCGTCATGGTCCAGGTGTAAGCACCGTTGTACGCGGGGAGATCGGCGGGGTCGAAGGCGCCGTTCCAGGTGTAGCTGTAGATGTTGGGTGCCACCTGGCCGTAGTAGCCCTGGGTCCTCCGCCAGTTCCGACCGGAAGCGGTGTGGACGATCTCCAGGCGGGTGTCGACCGCGGGGCGGTTGAACGTCCAGGCGGCGGTCAGCGAGTTGCTGGCGCGGTCGAAGTCGACCACACCGCTCGGGAGCGGGGTCTCCTGCGCGACGGCGAGGACGGTGGAGACCCCGGTGGTCGCCAGCAAGGTTGAGGCGGGGCGGCCGTCCTCGCCCGGCACGATCCGTTACAGCCCCTGCCCCTGCTCGATGGTGCCGCCCGTGACGATCAGACCGCCCTCGGCGGACGGGGTGAGCAGGTCGGCGTTTGCGAGCAGCGGGAACGTCTCGTCGGGATGGGTGAGAGAACGGGCCGTCACCTGGTGCAGGGGGTCGGTATCCCGGGAAGAGTTGCCACCGAGGCGGGAGTACACCACCCAGTCGCCCACGATACGTAGAGCCACCCCGGCCCCCTGCGTGCCCAGAGGTCCGGTGCGCGTCACCTCCGAAGTGCCCCGTCGCGCCATGGCAAGGACGGGGTTCCCGTCGGCACCCACCTCCGCCCACGCCACGTGAGTCCGTGAGAGGGACATGGCCGACGTGGTGGCCGTGCCCAGGGTGTCGTACGTTTCGACCACTGAGGCCGAGGCGACGTCCACCACGGCCAGTTTGTGCTGCTGCACCCCGTCCACGGTGGTGGAGTAGCGGGCGAGGAACGTGCCCGGCTCGGAGTTCTCCGTCGATCCCCACACGGCGTCCGCGGGTGCGCCGGCCACCGTGCGGTCCACGATCCGGCCCTGGTCGTCCTTGTCGATCAGGTGGATTTCCCTGCGGTCGCCCGTGGCGGGCGTGGTGGCGACGAGCGTGGTCCCCTGGTAGCGCACCACCGTGTAGCCGTCGCCGAGAGCCGCGAGGTCGTACGAGACGAGTTCCTGGCCCGTGGACATGTCGATGAACGTCCGTATGGTGCCCTCGGCCCGTATGACGATGTCGGTGCCCAAACTCCTTCCGTATTTCGTTCCGGGCAGCTGCGTCCGGACACCGCCCTCGTACTGCGTCCAGTGGAAGACGTAGCCGGTGCCCTCCCTGCGGTATGTGAGGTACCCAGTGGCTCCGCCGGAGGTCGCGGTCGTGCCCGGCGGCACCGTGACGACCTCCTGCTCCGTGCTCTCCGCGGCCGCCGCGGCCGGGACACCGGTCACGGGCGCGGCGATCGCGGGGGCGGCCCCCGCCGTGACGGCGAGGGCGACCGCGGCGGCCGTGACGAAGCGGTGGTGTATGGCTATGGGGGACAACGTGCTGTTCCTTCTGCTGAGTTGCGGGGGGTGCGGGGGCTGCGGGGGTGGGGCCGGGTCAGTACAGGACCGTGTCGGTCTTCCAGGGGACGTCCTGCGCGGAGAACTTCACGGGGTACTTGAACGGCGTCGCCCACTGGCCCGTACCCCGGTAGAAGGCCAGCACAGTGCCGTCCACGCCGGGGCCGCCCTTCGCGACGAGGTCCGGCCGGCCGTCCCGGTCGACGTCGCCCACGGCGGTGATCGCGGTGAACTGCCCCCAGCCGCCGCCGATGCGGACGCGCGGCGCGAACGTGCCGTCGCCCTTGCCGAGGTGGAGCCAGAGGACGCCGCCCTTGTCGCGGGCGACGAGGTCGCCTGCGGCGCCGCCCGCGAGGTTTCCGGTGGCGACGATCTTGTTGTAGACGCCCCAGCCACGGCCGATCTTCTGGGCCGGCGAGAACGGCTTGCTCCAGCTGCCGGTGCCCTTGTGGAGCCAGTGGTCACCGGCCTTGTCGACGGTGACGAGGTCGTTGCGGCCGTCGCCGGTGAGGTCGGATCCGCCCGTGATCAGGGTGTAGTTCTGCCAGCCGGTGCCGACGCGGACAGGGGAGGCGAAGGGTTTCGTGGGGTCGCCGGTGCCCAGGAGCTCCCAGAGGACGCCGGACCGGTCGCGGGCCAGCACGTCCGCGTTCGGCGCGCCACCGATGTTGCCGGGCGTGATGATCTGGTCGTACGCGTCCCAACCGCTGCCCAGGCTCCACTCCGGTGTCGGGGCGTTGATCTTGTTGAGGACCTGCTTGGCGTCGTAGGCGGTCAGGCTGCCGCCGTCCTTGACGAGCAGGTCGGGCGAGCTGCTGTCGGTGAAGCCGTGCGGGGCGTGCGGGCCGACCACGGTGAGGGTGCCGCTCCGCTCGTAGGCGGGGCCGAGGTCGTACCCGGTCCGGGCCGTCATCCGCCACGTGTAGGAGCCGAGCTGAGCCGCGGTGCCGAAGTCGAACAGGCCGTTCCAGAGCACGCCGGCGCGTCCGCCGTCGCCCATGGCCGTGGTCGCGGTCCACCGCTTCCCCGAAGCCGTGTGCGTCAGCTCGACCCGTACGGAGGCGTTGACCGTCGCGGCGAACTGCCAGCTCAGCACGGGGTTGGTGGCCTTGCTGAGGTCGACGGTGGCGGGGACGCTCTGGCCGGTCAGCTCCAGGACGACCGGGCGGCCGGTGCTCGCCACGCGCGTGACGACCGGGTCGCCCTCGGGGCCGGCGGTGACCCGGTAGAGGCCCTCGCCCTGCTCGACGGTGGCGCCCTGCACCAGGATCGCGTCGTCGCCGTCGCTGCGGATGTGGCTCACCAGGTCGAGGAGCTTGACCGTCCGGCCGTCCTTCAGCGAGCGGGCCGCCAGGGCGTACAGAGGGTTGGGGGAGGTGGCGGTGCTGTAGTCGGTGAGGCCGTACGCGAGCCAGTCGCCCAGGAACTCGACGCCGAGCCCCCCGCCCGTCCCGAGCGGGATGCGCTCCGAGGCCGCCTCCCCTCGCTGTGCCACCCGCAGGGCCGCGTCCTTGCTGAAGGCGGAGGTCTCGGCCCAGGCGAGGTGCGTGGCGGACGCCGTGACGTCACCCTGGGACGAGCCCGCCCCGGTCAGGGACCGGTCCTCCACGACGGTGCCGGAGGCGATGTCCACCAGGGCCGCGCGTCCGCTGATCTCGTCCCAGTGCCGGTACTGGATCATCAGGGTGCCGGGCGCGACCAGGTCGTACGTGAGGGGGGTCGCCCCATCGGGCAGTCCCCGCACCACCTTGTCGACGGTCTGGCCGTCCTTGCTGCTGAGGAGGTGGATGCCGCCGCTGCCGCCGATCTGCCGGGGGGTCGTCACGACGGTGGATCCGGCCAGGAACCGGAAGGTGCTCGTGCTGCCCAGGTGGCTCGCGTCGATCACGACGGGGCCGGTGTCCCCGGAGCCTATGTCGTGCAGGGTGTACACGGCCCCCGTCCCGTTGTACCCGAGCCCGACGATGACGTCCGACCCGATGCCGCCCGCGTACGCGTAGGGCACCGTGCCCGTGCCCGTGGGCAGCGTGGTCACGGAGCCGTCCTCGTACCGCGTCCAGCGGTACGCGGTCTTCCCGTTGGAGGGGTCTTCGTGGGACGTGAGGATGCCCGACGGGCCGCTGCCGAGGAGGGTCGAGCCCGCGGGCAGGTCGAGGACGTCCTGCTGCTCCGTCCCGGTCTCGGCGGCGAGGACACCCGTCGCCGGGGCGGCGAACGCCGGGGCGGCGGCCAGGGTGCCGGTGACGGTGGACAGGACGAGGGTCGCGGCGGCCAGCCGGCGGCCGGTGATGCGGCGGGAGCGGGAAGGGTGCACTGCCGTCCGTTCTGCAGTCTGAGTGGGAAGTCAGGTGTTCCGGTGTGGCCGGTGGGAGCGCGTGCAACAACGGGCGACGCCCCCGCCGACGGTGTCGGCGGGGGCGCGCGGAGTGCACCGCGTCGTCCCCCCCCCCCAGCGGACCGGAAGCATCACGTGCGATCACACGTGCGATGTTCGGTCAGACAGGCGAGGGGGGCCGACGGTTGTACGTGATCAGGAAACGCTGGTGAACTTCGTCAACTCGCTCGTGAACACACTGGTCGACGTCTTGGTGAACGGCGCCAGGTACGAGCCCGTGCCCCGGTACAGGACCGAGCCGCCGGAACCGTACGCGTACAGGTCGAGGCGGCCGTCGGAGTCGACGTCACCCGCTGCGACGAGCTGGCTGTACACGTTCCAGCCGCCGCCGATCTTGACGCGGGGTGCGAAGGTGCCGTCGCCCTTGCCGAGGTGGAGCCAGAGGACGCCGGAGGTGTCGCGGCCGACGAGGTCGCCGGCGGCGCCGCCCGCGATGTTGCCAGTGGCCACGATCTGGTTGTACGTGTTCCAGCCCGTGCCCATCTTGACCCGGTCGCCGAAGGGCTTGGCCCAGTCGCCGGTGCCCTTGCGGAGCCACCAGGCGCCGGAGGTGTCGACCGCGACGAGGTCGGGCTTGCCGTCGTTGGTGAGGTCGGAACCGCCGGTGATCTTGTTGTAGATCCCCCAGCCCGTGCCGAGCTGACGGCGCGGGGCGAAGGTGCCGTCACCCTTGCCGAGCTGGTTCCAGAGCACACCCGCGCTGTCGACCGTGAGCAGGTCGCCCGTGGCCGCGCCGCCGACGTTGCCGACGGCTTCGATGTGCTTGTAGGTGTTCCAGCCGGTACCGATCTGCGTGCGCTGCGCGGCCTTGATCAGACCGTTGACCGGACGGTCCCGCAGGTCCTGGCGCCACAGGACACCGGAGGAGTCCCGGACGAGCAGGTCGGTGGAGCCGTTGTTGTCGTAGTCGTGCACGTTGGCGTTGCGGGTGATCTTCGTCAGCCAGCCCTGGTACGCGTAGTCCGCCGGGTCGTCGAGCGCGTACGCCTCGGCCTCGACCGCGTACTCGCCGTTCGGCGCGTCCACACCGTTGATGGAGCCGTCCCAGACGTACGTGAAACGGTTGCCGGAGGCGGGGGCGTTCACGCGCTTGGTGAACGTCGCGTCCGTGGTGGTGTTGGTGATCGTGACGTCGATGTAGGCGTCGGTGCGCGACAGCGTCCAGCCCATCGTGACCTTGCCGCCGGTGGCGTCCAGGTTCGTCGAGTCGGCGATGTGGACCAGCTGGATCTCCAGCGCGTCCGGGATGCTGGTGTCCATGGTCTTCGTGACCACGGGCGCCGCGCCGTTCGACCCGGCCGTGATCCGGAACAGGCCGGTGCCGTCGGTCTCGTTGGAGCCGTCCAGCGTCACGCTGCCGTCGGACGAGTTCACCGAGGCCGAGCCCTCGACGCCGAGCGTGAGGGGGCTGCCGTCGGTCAGGTTGAGGGCCTTGGCGGGGCTTCCCTCGGTGCCGTACACCAGCCAGCCGCCGACGAGCGACGCATAGTAGTCGTTCACCAGGTCACCGACGCGGGTCTGCTTCCGCGCCCCCGTGGCGCGGTCGACGGTCGTCATGTACAGCCCGCTGGAGGCGTCGCGTTCGATCCAGCCGACGTGCGAGTCGGTCAGCTGGAGCGTGGGGTTGTACTCGGAGTCGACGTCGTACGTAGTGAGCACGGAGCTGGACGCCACGTCGATCACGGCCCGGCCGGAGATCGGGTTCTCTTCCGAGCCCGTCTCGTACGCGACGAGGATCGCGCCGCTCCGGACAGCGGAGGCGTCGATCAGGCTGACGTCCGTCGGCAGGCCTTCGACCTTGCTCGTGGTGGTCGCGTCGCCGTTCTTGGTCACGATGTGGAGTTCGAAGGCGCCCTCCGCGGTCATGATCTCCGCGAGCACGCTCGTCGGGCTGAGCACGGCCACGAGGTAGCCGTCCAGCGCGCCGAGGTCGATGGTCACGCCCGGGGCGGCAGGGGTGGCCATGTTCCGCAGCGTGACTGCCTGCGTCTCGATGTCGTTCATGGCGACGACGTCGGTGCCCGACGTGTACCAGTAGTCGTTCGGGCCGACCGGGAGCTTGGTCGGGATGCCGTTGTCGTACGGCGTCCAGAGCAGCTCCAGATTGTCGCTGTCGTTCATGGAGTAGCTCAGGACCCCGGTGGTACCCACGGAGTCGAGGTACGAACCCACGGGCAGGACGGGCAGGCCCGATTCCTCGGCGGTGAAGGCCGGGGCGGTGACGGGCGCCGCGTACGCCGCCGGCGCGGTGGCCAGCGTGCCGGCTCCGAGGGTGGTGACGGCGAGAACGGCCGTGACGGCCGTGGCCAGACGGGTGCCGGTAATGCGCTTGTGCAAGTGAACCCCCATGGGTCTGAAGGGGCACGGGAGTGCCATGCCCGTTCAGACCCATGATCGGTTCGCATGGTTGTACGGCCGGGGAAGGCTTTTCCGCAACGATTCCGGCCGGGCCCGCTACCCCTCCCGGGCCCCTACCCCTCCCGCTCCGCCCGCCAGCGCTCCAGCTCCGCCTCCACGTCGAAGAGGGTCAGGTTCAGCGGCGGCCCGGCCGGCGGCCGGGCGAGGGCTTCGGCGATCTTGGTGTTGATCTCGCCGAGGATCCGGCGGACCTGGCTCTCCGATACGGCCGCGGTCACCGCCGCGGTGGCGTCCTCGGCGTCCTTGCGCAGCTGGAGGGCGGGCGGCAGCACCGCCATGCCCTCGCGGTGCGTCTTCTGCTTGACCCACCACAGTTCGTCGTACGGGGCGGAGTCGTCCGGCAGCGGCTTGCCGAAGCCCGGCAGGCTCCGGAACTCGCCGCGCTCCGAGGCCTCCCGGATCTGCTTGTCGACGAACGACTCGAAGCTCACGCCCGGCGGTTTCCGTTCGGTCATGTGTCCAGGCTACGTAATCACCGTCGGGCGAATGTGGTCTTCGCGGACTACTCCCGCACGCGATCTTCCGGCACGCTGTGGTCCGTTCCACGCGCGTCGACCCTTGCCACACCGGAATCCCCGCTCCGCACGACCCCCCCACCGGAGGACGCATGCGTGCACGGATCACCCCGCTCGGCACCCTGCTCGCGCTCGTCGCGGGCCTGCTCACCGCGCTCGTCACGACCACCCCCGCCCAGGCGGCGCCGCTCTTCAAGGCGCCCTACCCGTGCGGACAGAAGTGGACCTACAGCCATCACTCCGCCGAGGTCCGCCAGGCCCTCGACTTCGTCCGCGCCGACGGCGGCACGACGGCCGGCACCCCGGTCCTCGCCTCGGCCTCCGGCACCGCCTACCGCTACTCCCAGCCGACCGGCGCGGGCAACTACGTCGTGGTCGACCACGGCGGCGGCTGGAAGACGTACTACTTCCACCTCAACGCCTACTCCGTCGCCAACGGCGCCTGGGTCGCCCAGGGTCAGCAGATCGGCACCACCGGCACCACCGGCAACAGCTCCGGCGCCCACATCCACTACGAGCAGCTCTACAACGGTGTCGGCCAGCCCATCGTCATCAACGGCGCCTCCCTCGCCCCCTACCCGGGCTCCTACGGCTCCAAGTACCTGACGAGCGACAACGGCTGCTCGGGCGGCGGGGGCGGAAAGTACTGGGTCGACACCTTCGCCAACGCCACGGGCTACGCGCAGGCGAACACCGACGACGCCCAGGGCGTGCTGAACGCGGGCACGAACTACGTCTACTGCAAGGTCTGGGGCCAGGAGATCCGCGACGGCTCCGGGAACTACAACCACTGGTGGCTCAGGACCGACCTCGACACCGTCTACGCCGGCAAGAACGGCTACGGGGCGTACGTCTCCGCGTACTACCTGTCGCGCTGGGGCAACGACGAGGCCCGCGACAACAACGGGACGGTCATCCCCACCTGCTGACCGCGCCCGGAAAAGGCACGCCCGGAGAAAGGCAGGAGCCCCGCTCGTGTCCTCGCGGGCACGGAGAGGGGCTCCTTGGGTACTGCTCTAGACCAGCGCTGACGCCGACCCGGGCAACTTAGGCCGGGGTGACGTTCTCCGCCTGCGGGCCCTTCGGGCCCTGCGTGACGTCGAAGGTCACGAGCTGGTTCTCCTCAAGCGAACGGAAGCCGTTCGCGTTGATCGCGGAGTAGTGGACGAAGACATCCGGGCCGCCGCCGTCCTGGGCGATGAAGCCGAAGCCCTTTTCAGCGTTGAACCACTTGACGGTTCCGGTAGCCATAAGCCCTCCTTGGGCCAAAGGGTTGCCCTGCTCCAGAACCTGCAAACAAGTCTGAAAACTACAAAAGCCTGCGGGTCACATGCTCCGCAGGCTCTGTACTGCAAGGGAAACCAAACTGCAACTTGCGATGAGCCTAGCACGCAGGACTCGCCGCGCGGTAGAGGGAAAGATCACGTCACCCACATGTTTGATCTGCGGTTCCGTGCTGACGGAAGACGGTTCGCAGGGCGGGCCAGAAGGCGGTGCGCGGGGCGGTGCACAGGACGTCCGGCGGGCGGTTCGCAGGGCGTCCGGAGGGCAGTGCACAGGACGTCCGGCGGGCGGTTCGCAGGGCAGTGCGCAGGACGTCCTGAGGGCGCTTCGCAGCGCGTTCGCCGGGTGCCTCGCCCGTCGAATTCCGAGCGCCGTCCGTACGCCGTGTCGCGTGCCCCGGCGATGCCCGCGCCGCCACGCGGGTCTAGCCTCACCCTGTGGACAACGCAACCCACGACGCAACCGGCGCCCACCGGCGCAACCGGCCCCGCGTCGGACACATCCAGTTCCTGAACTGCCTCCCCCTTTACTGGGGCCTGGCGCGGACGGGGACGCTCCTCGATCTCGAGCTCACGAAGGACACCCCGGAGAAGCTCAGCGAGCGACTCGTCCGAGGCGATCTCGACGTCGGCCCCATCACGCTCGTCGAGTACCTCCGCAACGCACAGGACCTCGTCGCCCTCCCCGACATCGCCGTCGGCTGCGACGGACCCGTCATGTCCTGTGTGATCGTGTCCCAGCGGCCGCTCCGGGAGCTCGACGGGGCCCGGGTGGCGCTCGGTTCCACCTCCCGCACCTCGGTCCGCCTCGCCCAGCTGCTGCTCGCCGAGCAGTACGGGGTGAAGCCCGACTACTACACGTGCCCGCCGGACCTCGGCGTGATGATGCAGGAGGCGGAGGCGGCGGTCCTCATCGGCGACGCCGCGCTCCGGGCCTCGCTGCACGACGCTCCCCGCCTCGGGCTCCAGGTCCACGACCTGGGCCTCATGTGGAAGGAGTGGACCGGGCTGCCCTTCGTCTTCGCCGTGTGGGCGGCGCGCAAGGACTACCTGGCGCGCGAGCCCGAGACCGTCCACGAGGTGCACCAGGCGTTCCTGGCCTCCCGCGACCTCTCCCTCGAAGAGGTCGCCAAGGTCGCCGAGCAGGCCGCCCGCTGGGAGACCTTCGACGCCGAACTCCTGGAGCGGTACTTCCGTACGCTCGACTTCCGCTTCGGCCCGGAGCAGCTCGCGGGCGTGCGCGAGTTCGCCCGCCGCACCGGCCCGACGACCGGCTTCCCGGCCGACGTCAAGGTCGAACTGCTCCCGCCGAGCACCCTGCGGATGCCGTGAGAACCCCTGGCGTACGCTGGTTCGGACGATCAGAACCCCTCCGAAAGGGACGTACCCGGTGACCGAGAAGGCCGAGCTCCAGTCCGTTCTCGACCGCGCAGCCGCGGGTGGCCGGATCACCCCCGAGGAGGCGCTCGACCTCTACCGCTCGGCGCCCCTGCACGCGCTGGGTGCCGCCGCCGACGCCGTGCGCCGCCGCCGGTACGCGGGAACCGAGCACATCGCGACGTACATCATCGAGCGGAACATCAACTACACGAACGTCTGCGTGACGGCGTGCAAGTTCTGCGCGTTCTACGCCGCGCCGAAGGACACGAAGAAGGGCTGGACCCGGGACCTCGACGACATCCTGCGCCGCTGCGCGGAGACCGTGGAGCTCGGCGGCACCCAGATCATGTTCCAGGGCGGTCACCACCCGGACTACGGCGTCGAGTACTACGAAGAGCACTTCGCCGCCATCAAGCAGGCCCACCCGCAGCTGGTCATCCACTCCCTCGGCGCCTCCGAGGTCGAGCACATGGCCCGGATCTCCAAGGTCTCCGTCGAGGAGGCGATCAGCCGCATCCACGCGGCCGGTCTCGACTCCTTCGCGGGTGCCGGCGCCGAGCTGCTCCCCGAGCGGCCGCGGAAGGCCATCGCCCCGCTCAAGGAGAGCGGCGAGCGCTGGCTGGAGATCATGGAGATCGCCCACAAGCTGGGCGTCGAGTCCACCTCCACGATGCTGATGGGCACCGGCGAGACCAACGCCGAGCGGATCGAGCACCTGCGCATGATCCGTGACACGCAGGACCGGACGGGCGGCTTCCGGGCCTTCATCCCGTACACGTACCAGCCCGAGAACAACCACCTCAAGGGCCGTACGCACGCCACGCTCTTCGAGTACCTGCGGATGATCGCGATCGCGCGGCTCTTCCTCGACAACGTCGCCCACATCCAGGGCTCGTGGCTGACCACCGGCAAGGAGGTCGGCCAGCTGTCCCTGCACTACGGTGCCGACGACCTCGGCTCGATCATGCTGGAGGAGAACGTCGTCTCCTCGGCCGGCGCCAAGCACCGCTCGAACCGCCTGGAGATCATCGACCTGATCCGCAAGGCGGGCCGGGTCCCGGCGCAGCGCGCGACCACGTACGAGCACCTCGTCGTCCACGACGACCCGGCGAACGACCCGGTCGACGAGCGCGTCGCCTCCCACATCTCGTCCACGGCGATCGAGGGCGGTACGGCCCACCCGGAGCTGAAGCTCCTCGACGCCAACTGACGCGGCCGTGCTGACGATCCACGTCGCCGAGGCGTCGCCCGAGACCGCCGTCCTCGTCGACGGCGCCCTCGTCGCGGCCGTCGGCCCGTACGAGGACCTGGCCGCCGTCAGGCCCGAGGCGCGGGTGCGGCGGTGGCCCGGCATCCTCACCCCCGGGCTGCTCAACCCGTTCGGGCCCGAGCTCCTTGAGGGGATGTACCACCCGGACCCCCGGGAGGCCGCGGGCTTCGGCACCGAGCCGATCACCGGGGAGCGGGCGCAGCGGATCTTCCGGATGGACGCGTCCCGGCGTGGTGCCTCCGCGCGCCGTGGTGTGCAGCGGCTCCTCGCGCACGGGACGGTCGCCGTCGCCGGCGAGCTGCGCGACCGGGCCGCGGTGGACGCCGTGCGCCGGGCCGGTCTGGCGATCGCCCGCCGCCCGGAGCGGCTCCCCGGCCCGCCGTCGTTCTCGCCGGCGCCGCTGGTGCTGCTGCCCGGACTGGTGCCGGGAGGCCCGGCCCGCTTCGCCGTCTTCGACGTCCCGGACCGGGCCGCCCTGGTCAGCGAGGGCGCGTCGACCTGTGTCGCGACGCTCCTCGGCGGCCGGCTGGTGTTCCGGCGGCAGTAGCCACCGGAACAGCTTGGCCGGCGTGGTCTGGGTCAGGTCGCGGGCGGTCTCGGCGTCGCCGCGGAGGAGGTACGCCGTGCGGTACAGCCGCTGCTGCCCGGCCCTTGTCATGTACCTCGCCCGTCCTTGAGTGCGCGCGCGGCCAAAAGGTCGAAGCGGTACGAGAAGGAATTCCCGCGGCTGCCACAATGGGCTGGTGACCCGAGCTTCCCTGGACAAGCAGCCGCACGAAGTCGCCTCGATGTTCGACGACGTGGCGGCGAACTACGACCTCACCAACGACGTGCTCTCTCTCGGCCAGGACCGGCGCTGGCGCAAGGAGGTCGCGAAGGCCGTCGACGCCCGCCCCGCGCAGAGGATCCTCGACCTCGCCGCGGGTACGGCCACGTCCTCGCAGCCCTTCGCCCGCGCGGGCGCGTACGTCGTGCCCTGCGACTTCTCGATCGGGATGCTCCAGGTCGGCAAGAAGCGCCACCCGTGGATGCCGTTCACGGCGGGCGACGGCACGAAGCTGCCCTTCCGTGACGACGTCTTCGACGCCGTCACCATCTCCTTCGGGCTGCGGAACATCCAGGACACCGAGCAGGCGCTGCGCGAGCTGTACCGGGTGACGAAGCCCGGCGGCCGGGTCGTCATCTCCGAGTTCTCGCACCCCACCTGGGCGCCGTTCCGCACGGTGTACGAGGAGTACCTGATGCGCGCCCTGCCGCCGGTGGCGCGCGCGGTCTCGTCCAACCCCGACGCGTACGTGTACCTGGCCGAGTCCATCCAGTCCTGGCCGGACCAGCCGACCCTGGCGGGCTTGCTCCAGAAGGCCGGCTGGTCGAAGGTGGCCTGGCGGAACCTGACCGGGGGGATCGTCGCGCTCCACCGGGGGTTCAAGGCCTGACGTTCAGGTCAGGTGTCGCCTACGGCTTCACGTACAGGCCGTAGCCGCCGACGCCGGTGTACACCGTGTCCGCCACGTCCCGGTGGACGAGCTGCCCGTCCTTGAGGTCCGTCGGCGGGGTGTGCACGTCGTAGCGGCCCGTCTGCAGGGTCGTGGAGCCGCCGCCGTCGAGGTTGAGGGCGTCGGTGATCCCGAGCTCGGGGGAGTCCAGGAGGCCGGCGAAGCTCTCCAGGTAGTCACCGTCCTCGTTGTCCTGCCCGGTGAGGGTGACGAGGACCGGACGGCCGTGGACGTTGGTGCCGAGCGCCGTGCGGGAGTCGGTGCAGATCAGCTTGGCGCCGTCCGCGCCCAGCTCCGTACCGCTGCACGAGTTGGGCAGTTCGAGGGGGACGCCGTCGTTGCGGAGCAGCGGGTGGAAGGAGCTGACGACGTCCACCGAGGCGTCCAGCGGGATGTACCGGTGCATGGTCTGGTCGTAGAGCTTCTGCTCGATGGTCACCGTGTCGTCGCGGACGAGCCGGTCGCGGAGCCACTGGGCCCCGCTGCCGACGCCCTGGATGACACGGCCGCCCTCGGGGACGAGGATGCCGCCGCGGCCCTCGTGGGCGTCGGTGACGACGCCGTGCGCGTCCACGACGACCTCGAAGCCCGGGTCGGTGGTGGCGGCGACGGTCGGGTCGGTGCCGGGCCGGGGGACGGGGATGCCGTAGTCGTCGGTGAACACGACGATCTCGTCCGGGTCGGTGTAGACGGGCGGGCTCGTGGTCACCACCTTGTCGTCCCCGTCGCGCGCGCAGTGCGGGGCGCGGCCGGGCGTCCGGTTGAAGTCGTCGATCGGTATGCCCTCGCCGTTGGACGCGATCAGCTTCAGCTCGGTGAGGAGCTTGGTGACGTACGGGACGCCGTACTGGATGACCGCGCCGGAGCTGCCCTTGCCGAGGGTCCAGCAGCTGGAGCTGTGCACGGTGCCGTCGGTGACCGAGACGCCGGAGTGCGCGACGGTCTTCTCGGCGCCGACTCCGGCGGGTTCCCGCTGGAACAGGCCGCCGTTGACGCCCGCCCACGGGTGGCGGGTCGTGACGGAGGTGACCTTGTCGAGCTGCTCGGTGAGCGTCTCGGCGGTGGAGTCGTTCGTACCGATCGCGCTCTCCAGGGTGAGCGCCCCTGCGGTGGGGTCGATCTCGACGACCTGGAGGATGCGGGCCTTGGTGCGGTTGGAGGCGGTGCGGAGGCCCCCTCCTTCGACCTGCTTCATCGGCTCGGTCCAGGTGGTGCGGGTGACGCCGGGCGCGACCGTGACGGCGGGTGCCTTGGCCCACTCGGCGAGCGGAGCCGGGAGCGGTTCGTAAGGGACGTCGCCGGTGCCGGAGGCGGGCGAGGTGAGGGCGAGGACCGCGCCGAGCGCGGCGGCGACGGCCACCCAGGGGCGGCGGTTCGTGGTGAGGCGCGGCCTGGTCACTGGCATTCAACCGTTCCGTTGACGAGCTCGTGCGAGCGGAAGGTGCCGGAGAACGGCGCCGGGATGGTGGTGCTGTCGCCGCGGAGGACGACGTACGCGCCGAACTTCTTCACGCCCGTCGAGTCCGCCGGGTCGGCCCAGGTGCCGGTGTACGTCGGTTCGGGGTAGAAGCAGACGTGCTTCGTGGTCCGGTTCCAGGCGGACCTGGGCGCGGGCCCGGTGCCGTAGCTGTTGCCGTAGTTCTGGGTGGCGGGGTCGGTCGCCGGGCGGTGGACGGTCGTCGCGCCCCGGCCGTTGGGCTCCGTGAAGGTGCAGACCCGGTTGTCGGGGCAGCGCTCGTAACCGGTGAAGCAGAGGGCGCTGGTGGGCACGAGCTTGTACGAGGCGACGACCCAGGGGACGCCGTCGGTCACGAGCTCGCCCGAGCTGTTCGGCCGGACGGTGTGGAGCGAGCCGCCGTACTGGGCGCCGTTGTAGAGGCAGGCCCACAGCGGGGTGTTGTTCTTCGCGGAGAGGGGGGTGCCGGTGTGGTTCTCGTCCTTGCCGTCCGCGGCGATGGTCGTGCGGGTGCCGGAGCCCGCGGAGCCGGTGTAGAGGCAGAACTGTTCCTGCGGGCAGTCGTCGAAGGGGAGGGGGTCGGCGCTCGCGGGCAGCACGAGGAACGCCGAGCAGAGGACTGCGAGGACGGCGGTGATCAGCCAGCCCCGTCGTATGTCGGTACGGAAGTCGGTCACGGATGATCATCGTGCCATCACGTTCGGCAAAGGGGAACAGATGTTCACCCTGGGGGGAAGCGGTGGGGTGACCCTCCGCTCCCGGCGCGACCGCCCCCCATAGACTGCGATACGTCGCCAACGCCCTCATCGTCGAACTTCCGGGAGACTCCGCCGTGACCGAGCAGCCCCTCTCCGAGCACACCGCAGATGTGATCGTCGTCGGGGCGGGCCCGGCCGGCTCCACCACCGCGTACTACCTGGCCAAGGCCGGACTCGACGTCCTGCTCCTGGAGAAGACCGCGTTCCCCCGCGAGAAGGTCTGCGGCGACGGCCTCACCCCCCGCGCCACCAAGCAGCTCGTCTCCATGGGCATCGACATCTCCGAAGAGGCCGGCTGGCTGCGGAACAAGGGCCTGCGGATCATCGGCGGCGGCGTCCGCCTGGAGCTCGACTGGCCGGAACTCGCCTCGTACCCGGACTACGGACTCGTCCGCAAGCGCGACGACTTCGACGAGCAGCTCGCCCGCCAGGCGCAGAAGGCCGGCGCCCGGCTGTACGAGCGCTGCAACGTCGGCGCCCCGATCGTCGACGACCGCACCGGCCGCATCACCGGCGTCCACGCCAAGCTCGGCGACGAGAAGCGCGAGGTCACCTTCCACGCCCCGCTCGTCGTCGCCGCCGACGGCAACTCCACCCGGCTCTCCCTCGCCATGGGCCTGCACCGCCGCGAGGACCGGCCGATGGGCGTCGCCGTCCGCACGTACTTCACCTCGCCCCGCCACGACGACGACTACCTGGAGTCCTGGCTCGAGCTGTGGGACCGGCGCGGCCCGCAGGACCGGCTGCTCCCCGGCTACGGCTGGATCTTCGGCATGGGCGACGGCACGTCCAACGTCGGCCTCGGCATCCTCAACTCCTCCTCCGCCTTCCGCGAGCTGGACTGGCGCGAGGTCCTCAAGGCCTGGTGCGCCTCGATGCCGGAGGACTGGGGCTACACCCCGGAGAACATGACGACGCCGATCCGCGGCGCCGCCCTCCCGATGGCCTTCAACCGCCAGCCGCACTACACGAAGGGCCTGCTGCTCGTCGGCGACGCGGGCGGGATGGTCAATCCGTTCAACGGCGAGGGCATCGCGTACGCCATGGAGTCCGGCCAGATCGCGGCCGACGTCATCGTCCAGGCCCACGCCCGGACGACCCCCGCCCAGCGCGAACTGGCCCTGCGGAACTACCCGCAGGTCCTCAAGGACACCTACGGCGGCTACTACACGCTCGGCCGCGCCTTCGTGAAGCTCATCGGCAACCCGAAGGTCATGAAGATCGCGACCCAGCGCGGCCTGACCCACCCGCTCCTGATGAAGTTCACCCTCAAGATGCTGGCGAACCTCACGGACCCGACGGGCGGCGACGCGATGGACCGCATCATCAACGGCCTCTCGAAGGTCGCGCCGAAGGCCTGAGCGTACGAGGGTCGCCCACGGAGACGATGTCGCGCTCCAGCCAGGGGCTGCTGGACAGACGTACCGACTGGGAGACGCTGCCGCCGGTGTAGCCGAGGAAGGCCCAGATGGCGTCGCCGACGGTGCCGAGCATGTCCGGCTTGCGGTCGCCGTCGATGTCTCCGACGGAGACGATCTGGCTGAGGTCCGCGGGGTTCGGGGACCCTGCGGGCAGCAGCAGCTCCGTGCGGCGGTCGACGTCGATCGGTGTCGTACGTTCGCGGCGGGAGCGAAGGAGAAGCGATGCCGGACGCCGAGAACGACATGGACGCCGTCGACCCCTGGGACGCGCCGGGGCCACTGGAGCCCCGTGTGCTCCCCGAGGGCGCCCAGGCCGACCTGGTGGCCGCCGCGCTGCTGATGCTGCGCCGGTACTGCGCCCTGCTCGAACCGCCGGCCCCCTCACCCTGGTACGGGACGGTACGTGACGGAATGTCCCGGGCCCACGGCATGGCCGGCGCCATGCTCCGGTTCGGATACGGGGAGGGCGAGGACGAGGTCGAGCCCTACCAGGTCGGTTTCGCCCGGCAGGACCTCGCCGACGCGCTCGACGACATCACCGGTGGCTCCGCTCCCCGGGAGGAGACCGTCGAGAGGATCCTGGAACTGGCCAGGAGCGTGTACGACTTCGTGGCCGCCCCCGGGGACGCCTCGCTGTTCGAGACCGCCCGCGCACTCGCCGACCGGCTGGCGGGCGGGGCGGAGGAACCCACGCTGCGGGCCCGCGACCTCGCGGACCTGGCCGCCGCGCGGGAGGCGGGCCGGGCGCCCGACACCGCGGCCATGGCGGCGCGCGACGAGGCGTACGCGCAGGCCTTCGCCGACCGGGTCACGGACGAGCTGCGGGCCCGCGGTCACCGCTTCGGCACCGTGCTGACCGGCGTGCCGGTCCCCGTCTCCGAGACCGGGCTCGATCTGGTTCGGGAGATCGTCGCGGCGATGGCCTCCCGCTTCGGGATCGGCGAAGAGGAGGCGGCGGCCCGGGTCGTGGGCTATTTCTCCGGCTGGGACCTCACCGACGAGTCGGACGCCGGAGCCCTCGACTACATCGGGCATCAGACGCCCGAGGAGTGGGCCGGCAGCATCTGTCTGGGACTGGAGTTCCACGAGGTCCAGCCGGACGCCGACCTCAGCGGCCGTGAGCCGCGACCGCTGCCGGAGTAGCCCGAAGGGCCGTCTCTCCCCCGAGGAGTGACGGCCCTTCGTCATGCGTGCTGCGTCAAGCGTGCTGCGTCAAGCGTGCTGCGTGCTGCGTGCCGCGTCATGCGTGCCGCGTGCGGCGAGGGATCAGAGGATCCGGACGGCGCCCGACGGGGTGTCCCAGTCGAGGGAGCGCTCGACGACGCCCGTGGACGGGTTCTGCGCGCCGACGTACATGCCGCCACCGACGTAGATCGCGACGTGGTACGAGCCACTGCGGCTGCCCCAGTACAGGACGTCGCCCGGCTGGAGGTTGCTCAGCGAGACGGACGTGCCGCGGCTCGACTGGTCGCCGGAGATGCGGGGCAGGTCGATGCCGGCCGCGCGGTAGGCGGCCTGGACGAGGCCGGAGCAGTCCCAGGAGTTGGGGCCGGTGCCGCCCCTGACGTACGCGTCGCCGACCTGGGCGCGCGCGAAGGCCACGATCGCGGCGGCGGAGCCGGAGGGGGCCTGCGTCTCGCTGCTGCTTCCGGTGCTCGTGGAGGAGCCGGTGGAGCCGCCGTCCGAGGAGCTGGAGCCCGAAGAGCTGTCGCTCGCGGAGGTGGTGGAGAGCTGGGTGCGCGCACGGTCGCGGGAGGCGCGCTCCTCGGCGTCCTTGCGCTCCTGCTCGGCCTTCGCCTTGGCCTCGGCCTCGGCGCGGGCCTTCTCGGCGCGCTCGGCCTCGGCCTTGCGGTCCGCCTCGGCCTTGGCCTTCTTGGCCTCCTTGGCCGCCTTCTGCAGGGCCGCGTTCTCCTGGGTCTCCAGGTTCTGGTCGAGGGCCTCCTGCTGGGACGCCTCGGCCGAGGCGGCGACAGCGCTCGCCAGGCCCGCGGTGTCGAGGGACCCGAGCGTGGGCATTTCGATGGTCTCGGTCACCGGCTCGGCAGACGCCGGCCCGGCAGCACCGGCCACCGCGATGGTGCCGAGGACGCCACCGGCAACTCCGGCTCGGAGCGCGAGCTTCGAGGCGCTGCGGCGGGGCTTCCGGTGGCTGGGTATGTGAGCGGTGTGGGACATGGGAACAACCGCTATCAGGGCTTGGTGGTTCCCTTCAAGAAACGTGGTCTGCGCCACAGTTGCCCAGGGAGCCGCCGAATCCGCTTCCCCGGCACCCTTATTGACGCCGTAACGGGCAAATCGGGCATGGCTCATCGCGCCCTTGATCATGTGTTTTCAATAAAACGTCCGAATTGCCCGTCGCTTACCACCTCTTCACCTCAGTGGCCAAGCCCCGCTTTCCCGGGCGTCCATGGCGCGTGACGCAGGTCACACGTGGGCTCGTGAAAGCGCGCACGCGTCCACCTCCGTACGCGAGACCCCCCGACCGGGCGATGCGGCCTTCCTTTATCACCGCCGCCCGTCCATCGCCAATTTGCCTGTATAGACCATGGCTTGATAGAGCGACACCCCCTCCGAGCAGCGACTTCCGGTACGGATGTCACATCTGGTGATCACCTGGGCGCTTCGCGCAACAAGATCACTGCTCATCCGGCTTCATGATCCTTCGTCAGGTGGTGGAGATCACAAACTCCTTGCTGTACCCCGTGTCGCAGATCACAGAGGGGCGGGCATAGGATGCGGGGCAGCCGGGCTTGTGAACTGCCTCACATGGGGGCGATCTTTCACGGTCCGGTCGTGCGATCCAACGGTCAAGGACGACTGGAAGGAGCGAGGAGCGTGAATGCGTACGCGCCCGTCCTCGTGCTCGGTGCCCTGGGTGCGGGGTTTGCGATCTTCTCCGTGGTCATGGCCACGCTTATCGGGCCAAAGCGGTACAACAGGGCAAAACTTGAGGCGTACGAGTGCGGCATCGAGCCGACACCCACGCCCGCCGGAGGCGGCCGCTTCCCGATCAAGTACTACCTGACGGCGATGCTCTTCATCGTCTTCGACATCGAGATCGTCTTCCTCTACCCCTGGGCCGTCACCTTCGACGCCCTGGGGCTTTTCGGGCTCGTGGAGATGCTGCTCTTCGTGCTCACCGTCTTCGTCGCCTACGCCTACGTGTGGCGTCGCGGCGGCCTGGAATGGGACTGAGGGGCTGAGGGGCACCTATGGGACTCGAAGAGAAACTCCCGAGCGGCTTTCTGCTGACGACGGTCGAACAGGCCGCGGGCTGGGTGCGCAAGGCGTCCGTGTTCCCCGCGACGTTCGGCCTCGCCTGCTGCGCCATCGAGATGATGACCACCGGCGCCGGCCGGTACGACCTGGCCCGCTTCGGCATGGAGGTCTTCCGCGGCTCACCGCGCCAGGCCGACCTCATGATCGTCGCCGGCCGCGTCAGCCAGAAGATGGCGCCCGTGCTGCGGCAGGTCTACGACCAGATGCCGAACCCCAAGTGGGTCATCTCCATGGGCGTCTGCGCCTCCTCGGGCGGCATGTTCAACAACTACGCGATCGTGCAGGGCGTCGACCACATCGTGCCCGTCGACATCTACCTGCCCGGCTGCCCGCCGCGGCCGGAGATGCTCCTCGACGCGATCCTCAAGCTCCACCAGAAGATCCAGACCTCCAAGCTCGGCGTGAACGCCGAGGAGGCGGCGCGCGAGGCGGAGGAGGCGGCGCTCAAGGCGCTGCCGACCATCGAATTGAAGGGTCTGCTCCGGTGAGTGACGAGACACCCAACCCCGAGAAGGAGCTGAGCGAGCAGAACCTGCCCGGCCAGCGCGGGGAGCACGGCGAGGAGATCCGCGTCCAGCGCGGCATGTTCGGAGCCCAGAGCGGCGCCGACACCTCCGGCTACAGCGGCCTCGTCCGCTCGATCCGCCTCCCCGGCCCGGCCAACCGCCCGTACGGCGGCTGGTTCGACGAGGTCGCCGACGAACTCGAGGGCGCGCTGGAGGAGCAGGGACTGCTCCCCGCCAACGCCATCGAGAGGACCGTCGTCGACCGCGACGAGCTCACGTTCCACATCGAGCGCGAGCACCTCGTCCGGGTCGCCAGGACCCTGCGCGACGACCCGGCGCTCCGCTTCGAGCTCTGCACCGGCGTCTCCGGTGTCCACTACCCGGGCGACAAGGGCCGCGAGCTGCACGCCGTCTACCACCTGCGCTCGCTCACCCACGGCAGGCTGATCCGCCTGGAGGTCTCGGCGCCCGACGCCGACCCGCGCATCCCGTCGCTCGTCGCCGTCTACCCGACGAACGACTGGCACGAGCGCGAGACGTACGACTTCTTCGGCATCGTCTTCGACGGCCACCCCGCCCTCACCCGGATCATGATGCCGGACGACTGGCAGGGCCACCCGCAGCGCAAGGACTACCCCCTCGGCGGCATCGCCGTCGAGTACAAGGGCGCCCAGATCCCGGCTCCGGACCAGCGGAGGTCGTACTCGTGAACACCCCGTCCGCCTCCCCCCGGGAGACCACAGAAGGCGCCGTCTACACGGTGACCGGCGGCGACTGGGAAGAGGTCGTCCAGTCCGCCGCCAAGGCCGACGACGAACGCATCATCGTCAACATGGGCCCGCAGCACCCGTCCACCCACGGCGTGCTCCGGCTCATCCTGGAGATCGACGGCGAGACCGTCACCGAGGCCCGCTGCGGCATCGGCTACCTCCACACCGGCATCGAGAAGAACCTCGAGTACCGGACCTGGACGCAGGGCACCACCTTCGTCACGCGCATGGACTACCTCACCTCGTTCTACAACGAGACGGCGTACTGCCTCGGCGTGGAGAAGCTCCTCGGCATCACCGAGGACATCCCGGACCGGGCGAGCATCATCCGCGTCCTGCTCATGGAGCTCAACAGGCTCTCCTCCCACCTGGTGTGCATCGCCACCGGCGGCATGGAGCTCGGCGCCACCACGATCATGATCTACGGCTTCCGGGACCGCGAGATGATCCTGGACCTGTACGAGCTGATCACCGGCCTGCGCATGAACCACGCGTTCATCCGCCCCGGCGGCCTCGCCCAGGACCTGCCGCCCGGCGCCGCCGACGCCGTGCGCGAGTTCGTGAAGACCATGAAGAAGAACCTGCCGGAGTACGACAAGCTCGCCACCGGCAACCCCATCTTCAAGGCCCGCATGCAGGACGTCGGCTACCTCGACCTCACCGGCTGCATGGCCCTCGGCGCCACCGGTCCGATCCTGCGCTCCGCGGGCCTCCCGCACGACCTGCGCAAGACCGACCCGTACTGCGGCTACGAGAACTACGAGTTCGACGTCCCGACCGCCGACACCTGCGACTCCTACGGACGCTTCCTCGTCCGCCTGGAGGAGATGCGGCAGTCCCTGCGGATCGTCGAGCAGTGCCTCGACCGGCTCGCGCCGGGACCGGTCATGGTCGGCGACAAGAAGATCGCCTGGCCCGCGCAGCTCGCGCTCGGCCCCGACGGCCTCGGTAACTCCCTCGACCACATCAAGAAGATCATGGGCACCTCCATGGAGGCCCTGATCCACCACTTCAAGCTGGTCACCGAGGGCTTCCGGGTCCCCGCGGGGCAGGCCTACGCGGCCGTCGAGTCGCCCAAGGGCGAGCTCGGCGTGCACGTCGTCTCCGACGGCGGCACCCGCCCCTTCCGGGTCCACTTCCGTGACCCGTCCTTCACCAACCTCCAGGCCATGGCCGCGATGTGCGAGGGCGGCCAGGTCGCCGACGTCATCGTCGCCGTCGCCTCCATCGACCCCGTGATGGGAGGCGTCGACCGATGACGGAGAACGTCAGCCTGGGGATGCCCCAGCTCCCCGCCCCCGCGTACCCCGCCGAGGTCCACGCGCGCCTGACCGAGGACGCGGAGGCGATCATCGCCCGCTACCCGGACTCCCGCTCCGCGCTCCTTCCGATGCTGCACCTCGTGCAGTCGGAGGAGGGCCACGTGACCCGTACCGGCATGCGGTTCTGCGCCGACCTCCTCGGCCTGACCACCGCCGAGGTCACCGCCGTCGCCACCTTCTACACGATGTACCGGCGCAAGCCCTCCGGCGACTACCAGGTCGGCGTCTGTACGAACACGCTCTGCGCGGTCATGGGCGGCGACGCCATCTTCGAGGAGCTGAAGCAGCACCTCGGCGTCGGCAACGACGAGACGACGGACGACGGCAAGATCACGCTCGAGCACATCGAGTGCAACGCGGCCTGCGACTTCGCACCCGTCGTGATGGTCAACTGGGAGTTCTTCGACAACCAGACCCCGGCGTCCGCCAAGAAGATGGTGGACGACCTGCGGGCCGGCCGGACCGTCGAACCCACCCGCGGCGCCCCGCTCTGCACCTTCAAGGAGACGGCCCGCATCCTCGCCGGCTTCCCCGACGAGCGCCCCGGCGCCGTCGAGGCCACCGGCGGAGCCGGCCCGGCCTCCCTCGTCGGCCTGCGCCTGGCGAAGGGCGAGGCCCCGCACCACCGAATCGTTCACCCGCGCGGTGAGTCAACCCGTCAGGAGGGGGAGTGATGACCTTGGCGGCCGAGATCGACAACAACAACAGCCCCGAGAAGCTTCTCGCCCCCGTCCTCTCCGCCTTCTGGGACCAGCCCGACTCCTGGACCCTGGAGACCTACGAGCGGCACGAGGGATACCAGGGCCTCAAGCGGGCCCTCGCGATGAGCCCCGACGACCTCATCGCGTACGTCAAGGAATCCGGGCTCCGCGGTCGCGGCGGCGCCGGCTTCCCCACCGGCATGAAGTGGCAGTTCATCCCGCAGGGCGACGGCAAGCCGCACTACCTCGTCGTCAACGCCGACGAGTCCGAGCCCGGCACCTGCAAGGACATCCCGCTCCTCTTCGCCAACCCGCACTCCCTCATCGAGGGAATGATCATCGCCTGCTACGCGATCCGCTCCGAGCACGCGTTCATCTACCTGCGCGGCGAGGTCGTGCCCGTCCTGCGCCGTCTGCACGAGGCGGTCCGCGAGGCGTACGCCGCCGGCTACCTCGGCCGGAACATCCTCGGCAGCGGACTGAACCTCGAACTCACCGTGCACGCCGGCGCCGGCGCGTACATCTGCGGCGAGGAGACCGCCCTCCTCGACTCGCTCGAAGGGCGCCGCGGCCAGCCCCGGCTGCGTCCGCCCTTCCCCGCGGTCGCCGGCCTGTACGCCTGCCCCACTGTCGTGAACAACGTCGAGTCCATCGCGTCCGTTCCCGCGATCCTCAACCGCGGCAAGGAATGGTTCACCTCGATGGGCAGCGAGAAGTCCCCGGGCTTCACGCTCTACTCGCTCAGCGGGCACGTCACCTCGCCCGGCCAGTACGAGGCCCCCCTCGGCATCACCCTGCGCCAGCTCCTCGACATGAGCGGCGGCATGCGGGCGGGCCACCGGCTCAAGTTCTGGACCCCCGGCGGCTCCTCCACCCCCATGTTCACCGAGGAGCACCTCGACGTGCCCCTCGACTACGAGGGCGTCGGCGCCGCCGGATCCATGCTCGGCACCAAGGCCCTCCAGTGCTTCGACGAGACCACCTGTGTCGTCCGGGCCGTCACCCGCTGGACCGAGTTCTACGCCCACGAGTCCTGCGGCAAGTGCACCCCCTGCCGCGAAGGCACGTACTGGCTGGTCCAGTTGCTCCGCGACATCGAGGCCGGCAAGGGCGTCATGGCCGACCTCGACAAGCTCAACGACATCGCCGACAACATCAACGGCAAGTCGTTCTGCGCCCTCGGCGACGGCGCCGCCTCGCCGATCTTCTCCTCGCTCAAGTACTTCCGCGCGGAGTACGAGCAGCACATCACGGGCAAGGGCTGCCCCTTCGACCCCGCCAGGTCGACCGTCTGGGCCGACCGGCGCGCAGACAACACGGAGGTGAACGCATGACAGTCACCACGTCTGCCCCCTCCGGGGGCGGCGAGGCGGCGCTCCCGCCCCAGGACCTCGTCACGCTGACCATCGACGGCGTCGAGATCTCCGTCCCCAAGGGGACGCTGGTCATCCGCGCCGCCGAACAGCTCGGCATCGAGATCCCGCGCTTCTGCGACCACCCGCTCCTCGACCCCGCCGGCGCCTGCCGCCAGTGCATCGTCGAGGTCGAGGGCCAGCGCAAGCCCATGGCCTCCTGCACCATCACCTGCACCGACGGCATGGTGGTGAAGTCGCAGCTGACCAGCCCGGTCGCCGAGAAGGCCCAGCACGGCGTGATGGAGCTGCTGCTCGTCAACCACCCGCTGGACTGCCCGGTCTGCGACAAGGGCGGCGAGTGCCCCCTGCAGAACCAGGCCATGTCCCACGGGCAGTCCGAGTCCCGCTTCGACGGCGTCAAGCGGACGTACGAGAAGCCGATCCCGATCTCCACCCAGGTGCTCCTCGACCGCGAGCGCTGCGTGCTCTGCGCCCGCTGCACCCGCTTCTCCAACCAGGTCGCGGGCGACCCGATGATCGAGCTGATCGAGCGCGGCGCGCTCCAGCAGGTCGGCACCGGCGAGGGCGACCCCTTCGAGTCGTACTTCTCCGGCAACACCATCCAGATCTGCCCGGTCGGCGCCCTCACCTCGGCCGCCTACCGCTTCCGCTCCCGCCCCTTCGACCTGGTCTCCTCGCCGTCCGTCTGCGAGCAGTGCGCCGGCGGCTGCGCCACCCGCACCGACCACCGGCGCGGCAAGGTCATGCGGCGGCTCGCCGCCGAGGACCCCGAGGTCAACGAGGAGTGGATCTGCGACAAGGGCCGCTTCGGCTTCCGGTACGCGCAGCAGCGCGACCGGCTCACCACCCCGCTCGTGCGGAACCAGGAGACCGGTGAGCTCGAAGCCGCCTCCTGGCCCGAGGCCCTGGAGGCCGCCGCACGCGGTCTCGTCCGCGGCCGCACCGGCGTCCTCGCCGGCGGCCGGCTGACCGTCGAGGACTCCTACGCGTACGCCAAGTTCGCCCGGGTCGCCCTCGACACCAACGACATCGACTTCCGGGCCCGGGTCCACTCCGGCGAGGAGGCCGACTTCCTCGCCTCCGCCATCGCCGGACGCGGCCGCGACCTGGACGGCAAGGGCGTCACGTACACCTCGCTCGAAGCCGCCCCGGCGGTGCTCCTCGTCGGCCTGGAGTCCGAGGAGGAGGCCCCCGGCGTCTTCCTGCGGCTCCGCAAGGCCTGGCGCAAGCACGGGCAGAAGACGTACGCCATCGCCTCCCACGCCACCCGCGGCCTGGAGAAGTCGGGCGGCACCCTGCTGCCCGCCGCCCCCGGCACCGAGACCGAGTGGCTCGACGCCCTCACCTCCCGGGTCAGCCTCGAAGGCGACGGACTCGCCGCCGCCGAGGCCCTCCGCCAGGACGGCTCCGTCATCGCCGTCGGCGAGCGCCTCGCGGGCGTGCCCGGCGCGCTCACCGCCGCCCTGCGCGCGTCGGCCGCCACCGGCGCCCGGCTCGTCTGGATCCCGCGCCGCGCCGGAGAGCGCGGAGCGGTCGAGGCGGGCGCGATCCCGACGCTGCTGCCCGGCGGCCGGCCCGCGACGGACCCGCGCGCGCGGGAGGAGGTCGCCGCCGCCTGGGGCGTCCGCGAACTCCCGCACCGCTACGGCCGCGACACCGGCCAGATCGTGGAGGCCGCGGCCACCGGCGAACTCGGCGCCCTGCTCGTCGCCGGCGTCGAGGTCGCCGACCTGCCCGACCCGGCACGCGCGCGTGAAGCACTCGACGCGGCCTTCGTGGTCTCCCTGGAGCTGCGGCCCGGCGAGGTCACCGACCGCGCCGACGTCGTCCTCCCGGTCGCCGCGGTCGCCGAGAAGTCCGGCACCTTCCTCAACTGGGAGGGCAGGGCACGCCTCTTCGAGGCCGCGCTCAAGCCCGAGCAGATGACCAGGCCGCTCGCCCCGACCGACGCGCGCGTGCTCCACATGCTCGCCGACGCCATGGACGCCCATCTGGCCCTGCCCGACCTGCGGTCCGCGCGACGGGAGCTGGACCGACTCGGCCGCTGGACCGAGGAGCGGGCCTCCGAGCCCGCCGAGCCCGGCCAGGCCGCGCCCCGGCCCGGCGACGGCGAGGCCGTCCTCGCCGGACACCGGCTCCTCCTCGACCTCGGCCGCCTCCAGGAGGGCGACACCGCCCTGGCCGGCACCCGTCACGCGGCGGTCGCCCGGCTCTCGGCCGCCACCGCCGCCGACACCGGCGTCAAGGACGGCGACACCCTGGAGGTCACCGGCCCCGCCGGCTCGGTCGCCTTCCCGCTCCAGGTCACCGAGATGCCCGACCGCGTGGTCTGGCTCCCGCTGAACTCGACCGGCGGCGGCGTCTACTCCGACACCGGAGCCCACCCCGGCGACCTGGTCCGCATCGGCGCGGCCACCACGACGGAGGTCCAGGTATGAACACCCTCCTCGCCGCCGAAGACCTGTCCATGTTCGGCACGGACCCCTGGTGGCTCGTCCTGATCAAGGCCGTCTTCTGCTTCGCCTTCCTGATGGTGACCGTGCTCTTCTCCATCGTGTGGGAGCGCAAGGTCGTCGCCTGGATGCAGCTGCGCATCGGCCCCAACCGGCACGGCCCCTGGGGCATGCTCCAGTCCCTCGCGGACGGCATCAAGCTGATGCTGAAAGAGGACGTGATCGTCAAGAAGGCCGACAAGGTCGTCTACGTCCTCGCCCCGATCATCGCCGCCATCCCGGCGTTCATGGCGATCGCCGTGATCCCCTTCGGGCCCGCCGGCAACGAGGTGTCGATCTTCGGCCACCGCACGGCGATGCAGCTCACCGACCTGCCGATCGCGATGCTGTACGTCCTCGCGGTCGCCTCCGTCGGCATCTACGGCATCGTCCTCGCCGGCTGGTCCTCCGGCTCCACGTACCCGCTCCTCGGCGGCCTGCGGTCCTGCGCCCAGATGATCTCGTACGAGATCGCCATGGGCGCGGCCTTCGCCTCCGTCTTCCTCTACTCCGGGTCGATGTCGACCTCGGCGATCGTCGAGGCGCAGGCGGACCGCTGGTTCGTCATCCTGCTGCCGGTCTCGTTCATCATCTACATCGTCACGATGGTCGGCGAGACGAACCGTGCCCCCTTCGACATGCCGGAGTCCGAGGGCGACCTCGTCGGCGGCTTCAACACCGAGTACTCGTCCATCAAGTTCGCGATGTTCATGCTCGCCGAGTACGTGAACATGGTGACGGTCTCGGCCGTGTCGGTGACGCTCTTCCTGGGCGGCTGGCGGGCCCCGTACCCGGTCTCCACCTTCTGGGAGGGCGCGAACCACGGCTGGTGGCCGATGCTCTGGTTCGTCCTCAAGGTGCAGCTGCTCCTCTTCTTCTTCATCTGGCTCCGCGGCACCCTGCCCCGCGTCCGCTACGACCAGCTGATGAAGCTCGGGTGGAAGGTCCTCATCCCGGTCTCCGTGGTCTGGCTCATGCTCGTCGCCACCGTCCGGGCCCTGCGGAACGAGAACATCGCGTTCTCCAACATCGTGCTGTACGTGGCCGGTGCCGTCCTCGGACTGCTGCTGCTGTCCTTCCTCTTCGACACCTTCCGCGACAGGAAGGCGAAGGCCGGGGCGGAGCCCTCCGAGGCGGCGCGGACCTTCGACCCGATGGCCGGAGGCTTCCCCGTACCGCCCAAGCCCGGACAGTCCCTGCCGCCCGTGCCACGGCGCAGGCGGCGCCAAGACGGGGACCTCGTTGTCAGTGGCGCCTCCGATACTGCTACTGCGAGTGAGCGAAAGGAGACGGACGGTGTCTGACTTCGAGAATCCGGTGGCCGGCTTCGGCGTGACCTTCAAGGCCATGTTCAAGAAGCGGCTGACCGAGCAGTACCCGGAGCAGCCGAAGACGACGGCGCCCCGCTTCCACGGCCGGCACCAGCTCAACCGTCACCCCGACGGCCTGGAGAAGTGCGTCGGCTGCGAGCTGTGCGCCTGGGCCTGTCCCGCCGACGCGATCTACGTCGAGGGCGCGGACAACACCGACGAGGAGCGCTACTCGCCCGGCGAGCGGTACGGCCGCGTCTACCAGATCAACTACGCCCGCTGCATCCTGTGCGGGCTGTGCATCGAGGCCTGCCCCACGCGCGCGCTGACGATGACCAACGAGTTCGAACTGGCCGACTCCTCCCGCGAGAACCTGATCTACACCAAGGAGCAGCTCCTCGCGGGCCTTGAGGACACCATGGTCGACACCCCGCACGCGATCTTCCCGGGGATGACCGAGCAGGACTACTACCGGGGCCTCGTCACCGAGGTCGCACCCGGGACCGTCCCGCAGGTGGCCGTCTCCAAGGGCGAGAAGGGCGAGCCGGAGGGGGCGGACGCATGAGCGCGAACCTCGCGGCGGCAGCCACTCTTTCCGCTGGGACGTCGGGTGGTGAGGCCTTCCAGTTCTGGGTCCTCGGCACCGTCGCCCTCGTCGGCGCCCTCGCCACGATCCTGATGAAGAAGGCCATGCACAGCGCGCTGTCGCTGGCCGGCACGATGATCGTCCTGGCGGTCTTCTACCTCGCCAACGGCGCGTACTTCCTCGGTATCGTCCAGATCGTCGTCTACACCGGCGCGATCATGATGCTCTTCCTCTTCATCGTCATGCTGGTCGGCGTCACGGCCGCGGACTCGCTGAAGGAGACCATCAAGGGGCAGCGCTGGTGGGCCGCGGCCTGCGGCCTCGGCTTCGGCGTCCTGCTGGTCGCCGGCATCGGCCAGGCCTCGCTCACCGAGTTCAACGGCCTCGGCGCGGCCAACTCCGCGCGCGGCGGGAACGTCGAGGGCCTCGCCGCCCTCATCTTCACCAAGTACGTCTTCGCCTTCGAGATCACCGGCGCGCTCCTCATCACCGCCGCCGTCGGCGCGATGGTGCTCACCCACCGCGAGCGCACCGAGCGGGCCCGCACCCAGCGCGAGCTGTCCGAGCAGCGCGTACGCGAGGGCACGCACGTGCCGCCGCTGCCCGCGCCCGGCGTCTACGCCCGGCACAACGCCGTGGACGTCGCCGGTCTGCTGCCCGACGGCTCCCCGTCGGAGCTCACCGTCATGCAGACCCTGCGCAAGCGGGGCCAGATCCGGGACGTGTCCAGCGAGGCGCTGGCCGACCTCAAGGCCCTGGAGCAGCGCTCCGAGGAGCGGCTCGGCCGGGACCGGGACGAAGAGGAGGCCACTCGGTGAACCCCGTCAACTACCTGTATCTCGCGGCCCTGCTGTTCACCATCGGTGCGGCCGGGGTGCTGATCCGGCGCAACGCGATCGTGGTCTTCATGTGCGTCGAGCTGATGCTCAACGCCTGCAACCTCGCGTTCGTCACCTTCTCCCGCATGCACGGCAACCTCGACGGCCAGATCATCGCGTTCTTCACGATGGTCGTCGCCGCCGCGGAGGTCGTCGTCGGGCTCGCGATCATCGTGTCCGTCTTCCGTGCCCGCCACTCGGCCTCGGTCGACGACGCCAGCCTGATGAAGCTGTGAGGGGCTGACCCGTGGAAAATCTCATTGCGCTGCTCGTCGGGGCGCCTCTGCTGGGAGCGTTCGTTCTGCTCTGTGGCGGACGGCGGCTCGACAAGGCCGGGCACTGGCTCGGCACCCTGCTCGCGGCCGTCTCCTTCGTCATCGGCCTGGCGCTCTTCGCCGACATGCTCGGCAAGGGCGCCGAGGACCGGGCGCTGCACCAGCGGCTGTTCACCTGGATCCCGGTGGAGGGCTTCCAGGCGGACTTCGCCTTCCAGCTCGACCAGCTGTCGATGACCTTCGTCCTGCTGATCAGCGGGGTCGGCACGCTCATCCACGTGTACTCCATCGGCTACATGGAGCACGACGAGCGCCGCCGCCGCTTCTTCGGCTACCTCAACCTGTTCGTCGCGGCCATGCTCCTGCTGGTCCTCGCCGACAACTACCTGCTCCTGTACTTCGGCTGGGAGGGCGTCGGCCTCGCCTCGTACCTCCTGATCGGCTTCTGGCAGCACAAGCCCAGCGCGGCGACCGCCGCGAAGAAGGCCTTCCTGGTCAACCGCGTCGGCGACATGGGTCTGTCGATCGCCATCATGATCATGTTCACCACCTTCGGGACCTTCGCGTTCGGGCCGGTCCTGGCCTCGACCGACCAGGTCTCCGAGGGCACGGCGACCGCGATCGGTCTGATGCTGCTCCTCGCGGCCTGCGGCAAGTCGGCCCAGGTGCCGCTGCAGTCCTGGCTCGGGGACGCGATGGAGGGCCCGACCCCGGTCTCGGCCCTCATCCACGCGGCCACGATGGTGACCGCCGGCGTCTATCTGATCGTCCGCTCCGCCGACATCTTCAACGCGGCGCCGGACGCGCAGCTCGTCGTCACCGTCGTCGGCGCGGTCACGCTCCTCTTCGGTGCGATCGTCGGTTGCGCCAAGGACGACATCAAGAAGGCGCTCGCCGGTTCGACGATGTCGCAGATCGGCTACATGATCCTGGCGGCCGGCCTCGGCCCCATCGGCTACGTCTTCGCGATCATGCACCTGGTGACGCACGGCTTCTTCAAGGCCGGGCTGTTCCTCGGTGCCGGTTCGGTCATGCACGGCATGAACGACGAGGTCGACATGCGGAAGTACGGCGGCCTGCGGAAGTACATGCCGGTCACCTTCGTCACCTTCGGTCTCGGCTACCTCGCGATCATCGGCTTCCCCGGTCTGTCCGGCTTCTTCTCCAAGGACAAGATCATCGAGGCGGCCTTCGCGAAGGGCGGTACCGAGGGCTGGATCCTCGGCGCGGTCACCCTGCTGGGCGCGGCCATCACCGCGTACTACATGACCCGCGTGATGCTGATGACCTTCTTCGGCGAGAAGCGCTGGCAGCCGGCGCCCGACGCCGACGAGGTGCCGAGCGCCGAGCTGGCGGCCGAGCACGCGGCGGGCAGCATGCCGCACCCGCACGAGTCGCCCAGGTCCATGACGATCCCGATGATCCTGCTGGCCGTCGGCTCGGTCGCCGGAGGCGCGTTCTTCGAGTTCGCCGGGTTCGTCGAGTGGCTGGAGCCGGTCACCGGCTACGCCCACGGCCACCCGCCGATCAGCGCCGCCGCCGTCACCACCGCCACCGTCGCCGTCATGGTCATCGGCGTCGGCCTCGCCTACCTCCAGTACGGGCGCAGGCCCGTCCCGGTGGTCGCCCCGCGCGGCTCGCTCCTCACCCGGGCCGCCCGCCGCGACCTGCTCCAGGACGACCTCAACCACGCCGTCTTCGTCACGGGCGGCACGCACCTCACCCGCTCGCTCGTCTACGTCGACCACTCCCTGGTCGACGGCGTCGTCAACGGCACCGCGGCCACTGTCGGCGGACTCTCCGGCCGGCTGCGCAAGCTCCAGAACGGCTACGCCCGCACGTACGCGGTCTCCATGTTCGGAGGTACTGCGGTGCTGATCGCCGCGACCCTGCTGATGAGGGCGGTGTAACTCTCATGTCCTTCCCGCTCCTTACGCTGACGGCAGCGGTGCCGGCGGTCGGTGCGATCCTCACCGCCGCCGTCCCCGCCGCCCGTCGCACCGCCGCCAAGTGGCTGGCGCTGCTCGTCTCGCTCGCCACACTCGTGCTCGCCGCCGTCGTCTTCGTACGGTTCGAGCCAGGCGGCGAGCGGTACCAGCTGACCGAGTCCCACGCCTGGATCAAGGACTTCGGGGTCCGCTACGAACTCGGCGTGGACGGCATCGGGGTGGCGCTCATCGCGCTCACCGCCCTGCTGATCCCCTTCATCATCCTGGCGGGCTGGCACGACGCCGACCCCCTGGAGACGAAGTCGTCGCGCTGGCGCCCGACCCAGGGCTTCTTCGCCCTGATCCTCATGGTCGAGGCGATGGTGATCCTCTCCTTCGAGGCCACCGACGTCTTCCTCTTCTACGTCCTCTTCGAAGCCATGCTCATCCCGATGTACTTCCTCATCGGCGGCTTCGGCGACCGGGCGCACACGGGCTCCGACGAGAACGCGGCGGCCCAGCGCTCGTACGCGGCGGTCAAGTTCCTGCTCTACAACCTCGTCGGCGGCCTCATCATGCTGGCCGCGGTCATCGGGCTCTACGTGGTCGCGGGGAACTTCTCGCTCACCGAGATCGCCGAGGCCCGCGCCAACGGCTCGCTGGACATGGCGACCAACACCGAGCGGCTGCTCTTCCTCGGCTTCTTCTTCGCCTTCGCGGTGAAGGCGCCGCTGTGGCCGCTGCACACCTGGCTGCCGAACGCGATGGGGGAGGCGGCCGCCCCGGTCGCCGTCCTCATCACCGCCGTCGTCGACAAGGTCGGCACCTTCGCGATGCTCCGCTTCTGCCTGGGGCTCTTCCCCGAGGCCTCGAAGTGGGCCACCCCGGCGATCATCGTCCTCGCGCTCATCAGCATCGTGTACGGGGCGCTGGTCGCGGTCGGCCAGCGGGACATCAAGCGGCTGGTCGCCTACGCGTCGATCTCGCACTTCGGCTTCATCATCCTGGGCATCTTCGCGATGACCACCCAGGGCCAGTCCGGTGCCACGCTCTACATGGTCAACCACGGCATCTCGACGGCCGCCCTGATGCTCGTCGCCGGCTTCCTGATCTCCCGGCGCGGCTCGCGGCTCATCGCCGACTACGGCGGTGTGCAGAAGGTCGCCCCGGTGCTCGCCGGCACCTTCCTCATCGGCGGCCTCGCGACCCTGTCGCTGCCCGGACTCGCGCCGTTCGTCAGCGAGTTCCTGGTCCTGGTCGGCACGTACGCCCGCTACCCGGTGGCCGGGATCATCGCCACCACGGGCATCGTCCTCGCCGCGCTGTACGTCCTCGTCCTGTACCAGCGGACGATGACGGGACCGGTGAAGGAGGAGGTGCGCGGGCTGCCGGACCTGAGGGTGCGCGAACTGGCGGTGGTCGTCCCGCTGATCGCCGTCCTGATCTTCCTCGGCGTCTTCCCGAAGCCGCTGACGGACGTCGTCAACCCGGCCGTGAAGCACACCATGTCCGACGTCCAGCAGAAGGACCCCCAGCCCACCGTGGAGAACGTGGAGGCAGCCAAGTGAGCGCAACGGCTGTCCACAGCCTGTGGACGACGGCGGCGGTCGAGCCGCTGAGCAAGATCCCCGCACCGCACATCGAGTACACGCAGCTCTCGCCCGTACTCATCGTGCTCACCGCCGCGATCGTCAGCGTCCTCGTCGAGGCCTTCGTGCCCCGCAAGGGCCGCTACGTGTCCCAGGTGTTCCTCTCGGTCCTCGCCCTTGCCGCGGCCTTCGCCGCCGTCGTCGCCCTGGCGGCCGGCGGCTACGGCACCACCAAGGCCCAGATCGCGGCCATGGGCGCGATCGCCGTCGACGGACCCGCCCTGTTCCTCCAGGGCACCATTCTCCTCGCCTCGATCGTGTCGGTCTTCACCTTCGCCGAGCGCAGGCTCGACCCGGCCGACCACGGCCACAAGGTCGACTCCTTCGCCGCCGAGGCCGCCGCGGTCCCCGGCAGCGACCAGGAGAAGGCGGCCGTCAAAGCCGGGTTCACCACCACCGAGGTCTTCCCGCTCGCGCTCTTCGCGATCGCCGGCATGCTCGTCTTCCCGGCGGCCAACGACCTCCTGACGCTCTTCGTCGCCCTGGAGGTCTTCTCCCTCCCGCTGTACCTGCTCTGCGCCGTCGCCCGCCGCAAGCGGCTGATGTCGCAGGAGGCGGCCGTCAAGTACTTCCTGCTCGGCGCCTTCTCCTCGGCGTTCCTGCTCTTCGGGATCGCCCTGCTCTACGGCTACGCCGGCTCCGTCTCGTACGCGACGATCGCCCGGGTCGTCGACGGCGCCGTCGTCTCCGTCGACCCGGCGCTCGCCGACACCATGGGCAACGACGTCCTGCTGCTCATCGGCTTCGCGATGGTCCTCACGGGGCTCCTCTTCAAGGTCGGCGCCGTGCCGTTCCACATGTGGACCCCGGACGTCTACCAGGGCGCCCCGACCCCGGTCACCGGCTTCATGGCCGCCGCGACCAAGGTCGCCGCGTTCGGCGCGCTGCTCCGCCTGCTGTACGTGGTGCTGCCGGGCCTCACCTGGGACTGGCGGCCGGTCATGTGGGGCGTCGCGATCGTCACCATGCTGGGCGGTGCGATCGTCGCCATCACCCAGACCGACATCAAGCGGCTCCTGGCCTACTCGTCCATCGCGCACGCCGGGTTCCTGCTGGCCGGTGTCATCGCCGCCACCCCCGACGGCATCTCGTCCGTCCTCTTCTACCTGCTGGCGTACTCCTTCGTGACGATCGGCGCGTTCGCCGTCGTCACGCTCGTCAGGGACGCGGGCGGCGAGGCCACCCACCTCTCCAAGTGGGCCGGGCTCGGGCGTCGTTCGCCGCTCGTCGCGGCGGTCTTCGCGGTCTTCCTGCTCGCCTTCGCCGGCATTCCGCTGACCTCCGGCTTCTCCGGCAAGTTCGCGGTCTTCAAGGCGGCGGCGGACGGCGGCGCGGGCGCGCTCGTCGTGGTCGGCGTGCTCTCCTCGGCGATCGCCGCGTTCTTCTACATCCGGGTGATCGTGCTGATGTTCTTCAGCGAGCCGAAGGCGGACGGCCCCACGGTCGCCGTGCCCTCGGCGCTGACGACGCTCACCATCACGGCGGGCGTCGTGGTCACGCTGGTGCTCGGCCTCGCGCCGCAGTACTTCCTGGACCTGGCGAACCAGGCGAGCGTCTTCGTCCGGTAGCGGGGGTACGGCAGAGGGCCCGGTCTCCGCGCGCGGAAGGCCGGGCCCTTCGTCGTACGCCTACGCCTTCGGGTGGCCCTCAGGGCAGGGGGTGCAGTGCACCCGCGGGTTGTACGGGGTGAAGACGCCCTTCGGGTTCTTCTTGAAGATCCACGCGTGCAGCGAGTAGTGGGGCCCGACGGGCTCGAAGTCGAACGGCCCGTCGAAACCCCGGTCGAAGAGCTGCGGCCTGGGCAGGTTCTTGTCCGGGTCGGGGACGACCCACTCGACCGCGACCAGCTCGCGCTTGCCGGTCTTGTGGTCTTCCTCGTACAGCACGGCGGCAGGCTTCGTAGGGTCGGTGGAGCCGAGGTTCGCCGGGTTGACGTAGTGGTAGCCCATGCCACCGAGCTTCGGGTCCTCGACGCACGTGTCGGTACGCAGGAAGCCGTCGTCGATGGCCTTCTGCTCCGACTTGTACTTCACCGTTGCGTCGTACGTCTTCTTCAGATCCGGGTGGGGGAAGTCGGTGACCGGCTTCCCGGCGGGGGCGGCCGAAACCGCGGGGGCGGCCCCCAGGGCCAGTGAGCCGGCGGCGGCCAGGGCGAGTGCGGCCATCAAGGGGCGGGGTCGTGCGGACATGTGTGTCTGCTCCTCGGGAGGGGGGCGCGCCGGTACGGGGCGCCTGACGTCGGCGGGCTCTCCCCGGCTCCCGCCGCCTCCAGCAGCATCGGCCGCCCGGCACGGAGGCCGCACGCGGGGGTGACCCATTGGTGTGTGTGCCGCTGCTGTCCGTGCCATCGCCGGAGCCGTTCGTGCTCTGTGCCGCTCGCCGAGAGGGAAGCCGCACCTTGTGTTGTGCGGCGGCATCGTCCTGGCAGGCACCTCTGCCGCGCCAGGTCCGTCCTTCGTCCTGAACGTGCCGCAGGACCCCGGCCCGAGTCCGAGCCCGACGGCGACCTCCACGGGGTCTCCCGGCGGCACCTGGGCCGCCGGGACCGCCTACCGGGCCGGGGACGCCGTCACGTACGGCGGCCTGGGCCACGTGTGCCTCCAGGCACACACGGCCCAGGCCGGCTGGGAGCCGCCGAACGTCCCCGCGCTGTGGCGGGTGCGCTGACGGCCGTACGGGCCGGACGGCTCGTACGCGTCAGGCGGCTCGTACCACGACTCAGGCGGAGGGGACGATCCGGCCGCGGACCTCGCCGAGGCCCACCCGCGTGCCGTCCGGGCCCGGCGCCCAGGCCGTGAGCACGACCTCGTCGCCGTCCTCCAGGAACGTCCGCTTGCCACCGGCGAGGTCGATCGCGTCCCGGCCGTTCCAGGTGAGTTCGAGCAGCGAGCCGCGCTGGCCGACCTCGGGCCCGGACACCGTCCCGGAGCCGTACAGGTCACCCGTGCGCAGCGAGGCGCCGTTCACCGTCATGTGGGCGAGCTGCTGGGCCGCCGTCCAGTACATGGTGGAGAACGGCGGCTCGGCGACGGTCTCGCCGTTGATCTCCACCGTGATCCGCACGTCGAAGCCGCCCGGCACCTCCTCGGCCGCGTCCTCCAGGTACGGAAGAAGGGGGAAGTCCCGCGCGGGCGGGGCGGTCCGGGCGGCGTCCAGCGCCTCCAGGGGCGTCACCCACGCCGCGACCGACGTCTGGAACGACTTGCCGAGGAACGGGCCGAGCGGCACGTACTCCCAGGCCTGGATGTCCCGCGCCGACCAGTCGTTGAGCAGCGTCAGACCGAAGACGTGCTCCTGGAAGTCGCCGAGCGGCACCGGCCGGCCCAGCTGCGACGGGGTGCCGACGAGGAAGCCGACCTCCGCCTCGATGTCCAGCTTCACGGAGGGCCCGAAGACCGGGGCCGCGTCCGTCGGCGCCTTGCGCTGCCCGGAGGGGCGTACGACAGCGGTGCCGGAGACCACGACCGTGCCCGCACGGCCGTGGTAGCCGATCGGCAGGTGCTTCCAGTTGGGGGTGAGGGCGTCGCCGTCGGGGCGGAAGATCCTGCCCACGTTGGTCGCGTGGTGCTCGCTCGCGTAGAAGTCGACGTAGTCCGCGACCTCGTACGGCAGGTGCAGCGTCACCGCGTCCAGCGGGTGGAGCAGCGGCTCGATGTCCGCCCGGTGCGCGGGCACCGTCACCCAGGCCGTGAGCGCCCGGCGCACATCGCGCCAGGCGGTCCGCCCGGCCGCGAGCAGCGGGTTCAGGCTCGGCTGCGCGAGCAGCGCGGCGTAGGGCGAGCCGAGCGCGTGCGCGGCGGCGCCCGCGTCCAGCACGTACCCGCCGATCCGGACGCCGAGCCGGCGCCGCTCGGGCTCGTCGGCGGTGGAGAAGACGCCGTACGGGAGGTTGTGCGGGCCGAAGGGATCGCCCTCGGCCAGGTCGAGCGGGCTGTGCTCGGACATCTGTGCGTGCCTCGCTTTCCACGTGTGTGGGGGACACGTTACGGGGCGGGCCGCCGGGCTCTGATGACATGGATCACACAGAAACTGCGGCCTCCGTGGGCAACTGTCCGTATTCGCGCGGTATGCGGCCGCGAGTCGTCCTGGAGCCCGCCCCGAGCGGTGAGAACAGGGCTCCCGAGGAGGTCTCCCGGGCCCTACGATCGCGGTGGCGTCGCGCCGCGTGAAGTCCCCGCGGAGGCGTGCCCCAACGCACTCTTTTCGCTCTCCCTGACCAGGAAAAAGGTCCACACTGTGAAGATTCGTCGCATCCTCGCGACCGCCGTGGCCGCCGCCGTGACCACCCCGGTCGTGTTCCTCTCCGCCGCGCCGGCGTTCGCCGACACCAAGCCGTCGTCCGCGTCGACGCAGAAGCCCGCGTCCGACGAGGACGAGAAGCCCTCGTACGAGGCGCTGGAGAAGGCCGTCGCCGACGCGGAGGCCAAGCTCGACGACCTCAACGCCAAGCGCGAGGCGGTCGTGAAGGACCTCATGGACGGCAACGTCGGCGAGGCCGTGAAGACCGAGCTCGCCGCCGCCGAGGCCGCCGTCGAGGCCGCCAAGACCGCGAAGGCCACCGCCGACGCGGCGCTCGTCACCGCCGAGGCGGATCTGGCGAAGCTGAAGGAGACCGGCAGCACCGCCACTCCGGAGGAGATCGCGACGGCCGAGACGGCCGTCGCCACCGCGAAGACCGCCGTCGAGACCGCCGCCACCACCAAGGCCGCGGCCGACCTTCGCCTGAAGAACGCGGACACGGCCTTCGACGACGCGCGGGTCGCCCTCGCCCGGAAGGCCAGCCTCCTCGCGGCCGACATCGTCGTGGCCGAGCAGGAGCTCGCCGACGCGGAAGAGGCCCTGGAGTCCTTCGAGGAGGGCGTCGACTGCCCTGAGGACGACTCCGTCAAGGTCGCCCTGAGCGGTCCGAAGTCGGTCACCGCCGGTGCCGCCGCGATCTTCTCCCTGCGCGTCACCAACACCTCCGAGCGCACGCTCGACGAGGTCGAGGCCCTCGCCTACGCCGCCGCCCTGCCCGACAGCATGGAGGACGTCGACGACGAGGAGGAGGACTTCAAGGAGTACATCACCGTCGAGTGGTCCTCCGCGGACGTCCCGCAGTGGAAGAAGATCACCGAGGAGGACGAGTCCATCGAGGTCGGCGCCCTGGCCGCGGGCAAGTCCGAGGACGTGAAGCTGCGCCTCACCGTCGCCGCCGACACCCCGGTCGGCCCCGGTGTCGCCTTCGCCGCCGGCGCGTACCAGAACAACGACGAGACCTGCGGCTTCGGCGAGGAGTACGCGACCGCGAACTTCGAGATCCTCGGCAAGGGCGACAAGCCGAAGCCCACCCCGTCGACCACCACCCCGGCGCCGTCCCCGTCGACCACGACGCCCACCCCGGCGCCGACCGCCACCGCGGGCAACACCGGCACCACCCAGCAGGGCGGCTCGTCCAACACCCCGGTGAACAACGGCGCCCTCGCCTCCACCGGTGCCAACGACACCCTGCCGCTCGGCCTCGCCGCCGCGGGCGCCGTCGTCCTCGGCGCCGGCGCGCTCGTCATCGCCCGCCGCCGCAAGGCCGCCGCGAACGTCTGACGGCCCATCGCCCGCGGCTCGTCCGCGCGGTACCACAGATGACGGAACGGCCCCGGGGGAGTGAACCCCCGGGGCCGTTCCCGTGCCCGGCGCGCGTGGCCGGGACTCAGGTCCACAGCTGGCCCTTCATCAGCAGGTGGCCGTGGAGCAGCGAGAGCTGGGGATGGGCGAGTTCGCCCTGCCGGACGGCGATGGGCGACCTCGTCGAACTGCTCGTTGTGGGCGCGCGCCCTGTCCTGGAGCAGCCGGTGCAGCTTCGCGTTGTCGGCGCGTCCGGGACTCACCTCGACCGGGTGACAGTCCGGGACCGTCGTCGCCGCGGAGACCGGGGCCTCCGCCGCCGGGGCCGAGGGGCCCTTGCGGGGAGACGTCAGCCCGCCGTGCGCGGGATGCTCTTCTCCCATGTGCGGTGGAAGACGACCTCGCCGCCCTCCCTGCACACCACCTCGTTCGAGGTGTGGAAGGAGTCCGCGTCGCAGGAGATCTCCGAGCGCGTGTCGATCGTGACGTCCCAGGCCAGCTCGGGCCGGTGCAGCCGGATCGACCACTCCGAGCGGGTCCGCGCGGACAGCGGGTCGCCCTCGTCGATCGTGTAGGTCTCCACCGCGTCCTCGGTGAACTCCAGGCCGTCCGGGTAGACCCGCGTCCCCCCGTACTTCGGGTCGACCTCCAGCTTCCACTCGCCCTTGGCCACGTCCCGCACCACGACCCGCTCGGGGCGCGGCTCCTCCAGGGTGCGCGGGTAGGCCACGCCCAGCGGCTCGGACTGCTCCGGCTCCTCCCACTCGACGGCGTCCTCGGTGGGGCGGCGTACCGGCAGGGTGAGGGAGGAGCCCGCCGGGTCGAGCGTGAAGCCCTTCGCGTCCGGCTGCGGCCAGATCCACGGCCAGTACGTCGAGGAGACCGCGAGCCGCACGCGGTGGCCGGGCGGGAAGGTGTGCCCGATGCCGTTCAGCTCGAAGACGAAGCTCTCCCACTCGTCGATCTGCGCCTCCACGGACCGGTCGCGGCCGTAGCGGGCGGAGAAGTTGAGCGCGCCCCTGGTGACGAGCGTGGAGGAGCCGTCGGGGGCGATGTCGCAGAGCCGGGCGACGACCTGGCCGGTGGGCGCGGGCGTCCGGAGGTGGAGGTTCACGGACGGCCGGCCGAGGATCTCGATGGGGAGGCCGTCCTCGGGGACGGGGAAGTCGAAGCAGGCCGAGTGGGCGTCCTCGTCGCGCTGGTCCGGCGGCAGGTCGGCGTCGTTGCCGAAGGGGAAGAAGCGGCCGGCGTCGATGCCGGTCTGCTGCGGGGAGTCGACGACGACGGGGGCGCCCTGGAAGGCGTACGTGACGGGGGTGACGTTCGGGGAGGGCCAGGCGGGGTCGGTGACCCAGCGGCCCGGCAGCTCCGCGTACACGGTGGCCGGCGGGTGCGACTCGCTGATCCAGGTGCGCAGCAGCGGCTCGGCCATGACGTCGTTCTCGGCGCCCTTGAGGTGGTGGTCCCACCAGCGCAGGGTCTCCTGGAGGAAGCCGATGGCGGGGCCCGGCGGCAGGCCGCGGTCCGGGTACTGGTGGGACCAGGGGCCGATGATGCCGCGCACCCGGTCCTGGGGGAGGTGCTCGGCGAGCCGCAGGACGGTGTCGCGGTACGGGTCGTGCCAGCCGCCGACGGCGAGGACGGCGGCCCCGATCGCGGAGTAGTCCTCGCAGACGCTGCCGTGCCGCCAGTACGCGTCGCGGGTCTGGTGGGCGAGCCAGGTGTGGATGAGCGGGTCCACGGCCTCCAGGCGCTTCAGCCACCGCTCGCGCCACTCCTCGCCCACGTACTGCGGGTCCGGCGGCCGGCAGACGAAGGCGAGCATGGTGGCGGCCCAGGCGTGCATGTCGACGCCGAGGACCGAGCCGCCCATGTAGTGGACGTCGTTGTCGTAGCGGTCGTCGGTGGAGCAGACGGTGACGATCGCCTTGAGGGGTTCGGGGGCGAGGGCGGCGACCTGGAGCGCGTTGAACCCGCCCCAGGAGATGCCGAACATGCCGACCTTCCCCGTGCACCAGGGCTGCTCGGCGAGCCAGTTCACGACGGCCACGCCGTCGGCGAGCTCGACGGCGTCGTACTCGTCGCCGGGGAGGCCCTCGCTGTTGCCGTGGCCGCGGACGTCGACCCGTACGGAGGCGTAGCCGTGGCCCGCGTACCAGGGGTGGCGCTGCCAGTCGCGGGGCGCGGTCCAGTCGGTGAGGCGGTACGGCAGGTACTCCAGGAGGGCCGGTACGGGCTCCTCGGTGACCGGGCGCCAGATCCGGGCGTACAGCCGCGTGCCGTCCGGCAGCGGGATGCGGACGTCCTCGTGGCGGGTCTCGTACGGGAAGTCGGTACGGATCTTCGGCTTCGGCATCGGGTCCCCTCGGGGTGCCTCAGTGGACGGGGTGCATGGTGCGGCGCAGCCAGGGCGCCAGGGCGATCACGGCGAGGCCGACGGCGACGGCCACGGCGCCGTTCACGCCGAAGTACGCCGGCTTGGAGACGTCGTCGTAGAGCTTCACGGTCTGGGCCTGGATGCCGTTGGCGAGCGCGAGCGAGAGGAACCAGAGCGACATCGTCTGGCTGGAGAAGGCCTTCGGGGCGAGCTTGCTGGTGGCGGACATCCCGGAGGTCTCCAGGAGCACGTCGCCGAGGCCCAGCAGCAGGTACGAGCCGACGATCCACCAGGCGGCCATCTGGTACGTGTCGTCGGCGTGCCCGGAGGTCGGCAGGACCATCAGGAGGAACGACAGGCCGCCGAGGATCACACCGAAGGCGATCTTGTTGGAGGCGTGCGGCTGCCGGTGCCCCATCCGGGCCCAGGCGGCGGCCACCACGGGCGCCAGGAGGACCTCGAAGGCGCCGAGGGCGGAGGCGTACCAGCCGGCCGGGAAGTCGAAGCCGAGGATGGTCGTGCGGGCGTTGGTGGACGCCAGCAGGATCATCGTCGAGTACGCCTGGAAGAGGATGAAGTTGAACACCACCGAGGCCAGGAAGAGCACGATGTACGGCTTGAGGCGGCCGCGCTCCTCGGCCGTGACCCGGGGGCTCGTGAACATCACCCAGAAGTAGACGACGGGCGCGGTGACCGAGATCAGCGTCAGCAGGTCGACGAACCGGTCCATGGTCAGCCAGCCCGTGAGGGCGAGCCCCACGGCGAGGATCGCCGTCACGACCGTCCCGACGACGATCAGCTGGACGGCGCGGCGCAGGGCGTCCGGGGCGAGCGCGAACTCGGCGGCGTGCTTGCGCCCGGCCAGGTGACGGCGGCCCGCCACGTACTGGATCAGGCCGAGGGTCATGCCGAGCGCGGCGGCCGAGAAGCCCCAGTGGTAGCCCTGGTGGTCGGCGAGCCAGCCGGTGATCAGCGGGCCGGCGAAGGCGCCGATGTTGATCGCCATGTAGTAGAGCGCGAAACCGGCGTCGCGGCGGTCGTCGTCGGTGCGGTACAGCTTGCCGACCATGGTCGCCACGTTCGGCTTGAGGAGGCCCGTGCCGGCGCTGATCAGACCGAGGCCCAGCCAGGTCATGGCGGCGGTCGGCACGGCCATCGCGTAGTGGCCGCAGGCGATGAGGATGCCGCCCCAGAGGACCGCGCGGTACGAGCCGAGGATGCGGTCCGCGAGCCAGCCGCCGGCCACCGAGACGAGGTAGACGAGCGTGCCGTAGGCGGCGGAGACCGAGGCGGCGGTGCCGGAGGCCATGCCGAGGCCGCCGTCGGAGACGCTCGCGGCGAAGTAGAGGACGAGGATCGCCTGCATCCCGAGGAACGAGAACCGCTCCCAGACCTCCAGGCCCGAGAGGGTCAGCAGGCCACGGGGGTGACCGAGGAACGCGTGGTCGTCCTCAGGGGGCGGCTGCTCGCCGTTCGTATCCGTATCGATCGTCGTTCGGGACAATTCACCTACTCCTGGTCGTATCAGCTGATCACGAACATACCGGGGGTGACGGGAAGGCGCCCACGGTGATCGAAAGGTGACCGGATACGCTGGCTTGAGTGAATCGAGCGACACATCGACAATCCATGTGATCGTCAACAGTCCATGTGAACAGTCCGTGTGATCGTCAGCAGGCGTCAGCAGACAGGAGACCCCCTCGTGACCGTCGTCGGGCCGTTCGGTCTTAGCGTGCGGGACCAGGCTCTTGAGGCCGATGTCCAGACCGGGTTGGCGGCTGTGGAGGCGGGCCTCCTGGACGCCACCAAGAGCGATGTCCCCTTCATCACGGAGGCCGCGCAGCATCTCGTCCTGGCCGGTGGCAAGCGGTTCCGCCCCCTGCTCGTGATGCTCGCCGCCCAGTTCGGCGACCCCTACGCGCCGGGCGTCGTGCCCTCCGCCGTGGTCGTCGAGCTCACCCACCTGGCCACGCTCTACCACGACGACGTCATGGACGAGGCGGACGTCCGGCGCGGAGTGCCGAGCGCCAACACGCGCTGGGGCAACTCGATCGCCGTCCTCACGGGTGACTTCCTCTTCGCCCGCGCCTCGCACACGCTCGCGGACCTCGGCCCCGAGGCCGTGCGCATCCAGGCCGAGGCGTTCGAACGGCTCGTCACCGGTCAGATCCTGGAGACCGCGGGCCCGACCGACGGCCGCGACCCCGTCGAGCACTACCTCGACGTCCTCGGCGGCAAGACCGGCTCGCTCGTCGCCGTCTCCTGCCGCTTCGGGGCGATGATGTCCGGCGCCGACGAGAGCGTCGTCGATACCCTCACCCAGTACGGGGAGCGGCTCGGCGTCGCCTTCCAGCTCGCCGACGACGTCCTCGACATCGCCTCCGACTCCCACGAATCCGGCAAGACCCCCGGCATCGACCTCCGCGAGGGCATCCCGACGCTGCCCGTCCTGCACCTGCGGGCCGCGGCGGCCGCCCACGGCCGCCCGGAGGACGTCGAGCTCGTCGCCCTCGTCGACGGCGACCTGACGGACGACGACCGGCACGCCGAGGTCCTGCGCCGGCTCCGCGTCCACCCGGCCCTCGAGCAGGCCCGCCGGGACACCGTGCGGTACGCGGAGGAGGCGCGCGCGATGCTGGCGCCGCTGCCCGACGGGTACGCCAAGGCGGCGCTCCAGGAGATGTGCGACGCGGTGGTCCACCGCGCGGCCTGAGGGTCCGCGGGCGCCCGCCGGGCGCCGGGGGTCCACCGCGCGGCTGAGGGAATCTCGGGGTCGGGTCATCCCGAAGCAGTACGCGAGGTTGATCCCGGGGGCTGACGCTTCCGCGCCCCCGCTTTGGTCAGATGGAGTCATCGACCACTAGGGCGCAGCACGGAGGAAGCGGAGACCATGGCAGACACCCGTAAGGCGAGCCGGTTCATCGTCCCGGTCGCGGTGGCAGGAGTGGCCGCGGCGACCATCGGGCTCGTCCCGGCACTGGCGGCGTCCGGTGACCCGGACCTCCCGGAGATCACGGCGCAGCAGCTCATCGAGAAGATCGCCGCCTCGGACACCCAGACCCTGTCCGGCACCTTCAGGATCTCCACCGACCTCGGCCTGCCCCTCGGCGGCCTGGCCGACCTCGGCGCTCTGGCCGGCGGGGACGGCGGCCCCTCCTCGGCGGACCCCACCGAGAAGCTCACCCAGCTCGTCTCCGGCACGCACACGCTGCGGGTGGCGGCCGACGGCCCCGACCGTCAGAAGCTGACGCTGCTCGACGGCTCCGACGAGTACAGCCTGATCCACAACGGCGACGACGTCTGGGCGTACGACAGCAAGTCCAACGAGGTCTTCCACGAGAAGGCCCCCGAGGGCGCGGGCGCCGAGAAGCACACGGCGCCGAAGGAGCTCCCGACCACGCCGAAGGAGCTCGCGGACGAGGTCCTGAAGGCGACCGGAGACACCACGTCGATCACGGTCGACGGCACGGCGAAGGTGGCCGGCCGGGACGCGTACCAGCTGGTGGTCAAGCCGAAGCAGTCCGGCTCGACGGTCGAGTCGATCAAGATCGCCGTGGACGCGGCGACCGGCACCCCGCTGAAGTTCACCCTGTCCTCGGTCGAGGGCGGCAAGCCGGTCGTCGACGCGGGCTTCACGAAGGTCGACTTCGGCAAGCCGGCGGCGTCCGACTTCACCTTCGAGGCCCCGGAGGGCGCGAAGGTCACGGAGGGCGCCGCGGAGAAGGGCGCGGGCGAGGAGAAGCTCCCCGAGGACCTCGCGAAGGATCTGGAGAAGGGCTTCGGCGGCGACCTCGGCGGCTTCGGTGGCCTCGGCGGCTTCGGCGGCCTCGGGGAGGGCGGCGGCCCGAACGTCATCGGTGAGGGCTGGACGGCGATCGCGAAGCTCGACACGGGCGCCCCGGCCCCGAAGACGGACGAGGCGCCGAAGGAGATCCAGGGTCTCCTGGACTCCTTCGGCGACAAGGTCACCGGGAAGTTCGGCTCGGGCACCGTCTTCAAGACGAAGCTGGTGAACGCGCTGCTCACGGATGACGGCAGGGTCTACGTCGGCGCGGTGACGCAGGACGCGCTGGTGAACGCGGCCAACGCCGGTAAGTAACCCTCAGGTTGGGACCCCGGGCGGGTCGGGGGCGATGGTCACCGACCCACCCGGGAGCTCTGTTTCCTCCGGACCCGCTACGGGAACGTCAGCTTGAAGCCGCTGATGTAGCCCGTGTCGACCGAGGCCTTGTCCTGGACGCGGAGCTTCCAGGCGCCGTTGGCGACCTCGGTGGAGGCGTTGACCGTGAAGGTCTGGACGATGTTGTCGGCGCTGCCGCCGGAGCGGTTGCTCAGGCTGTAGACCGAGCCGTCGGGGGCGACGAGGTCGACGACGAGGTCACCGCGGTAGGTGTGGACGATGTCCACGCCGACGGCGAGGTTGCTCGGGGCGTTGCCGGTGATGCCGGTGACGTTGACCGTCGAGGTGACCGCGGCGCCGTTGTCCGGGATGGACACGTCGGCCGTGTTCTCGAAGACCGTGCCGGTGGGCGGGGTGGTCGTGGTGCCGGACAGCGCCCAGACCGCGTGCGCGACCGCGTCGCTGTTGCGGTCGAGGGCCGTGTCGTTGATGTTCGACGTCGTGTCGCACGACGAGTGGTAGCAGCGGTCGAAGGCCGTGGCCGTACCGCCCCACTTCGACACCTGGGCACTGGTCTTGACCCGGCTCGCGCCCGTGAAGAGACCGCCGACGGGTATGCCGACGTTCTTGAACGAGGCGTGGTCCGAGCGGCCGTCGCCCTCGGTCTCGATCTCGGTGGGGACGCCGAGGCCCGCGAAGTAGTTCTTGAAGGTCGTCTCGATCGTCGGGTCGTCGTCGTAGACGAAGTAGCCCGGGTTCGGCGAACCGATCATGTCGAAGTTCAGGTAGCCCGATACCTTGGCGCGTTCGGTCGTCGGCAGCTGGCTGACGTAGTACTTCGAGCCGACGAGACCGAGCTCCTCCGCACCCCACCAGCCGAAGCGCAGGTGCTTGGACGGCTGGTACCCGGCGCGGGCGACGGCGAGGGCGGTCTCCAGGACGGCGGCGGAGCCGGAGCCGTTGTCGTTGATGCCGGCGCCGGACGAGACCGAGTCGAGGTGCGCGCCGGCCATCAGGACCTGGTTCGGGTCGCCGCCCGGCCAGTCGGCTATCAGGTTGTAGCCGACGGCGCTGTTGGAGGTGAACTGCTGGACGGTGGTGGTGTATCCGGCGGCGTCGAGCTTCGCCTTCACGAAGTCGATGGACGCCTTGTAGCCGGTACGGCCGTGGGCGCGGTTGCCGCCGTTGGCGTTGGCGATCGACTGGAGGTCCGTCAAGTGCTGCTTGACGTTGGCCAGGGGGATGTCGGGCGCGGCGGCGACGGCCTGCGACTCGGCGCCTGCGGTGCCGGTGAGACCGGCGAGCGCGAGGGCCGCGAGAGCGGCGACCGCGGTGACGCGTCTGGGCACGGAGATGTTCATGTGGGGGCTCCGGATTCCGAACGGGGATGGGACGGAACGTGCGAGACGCCTCGGGCTTGGGTGCCACGAGGCGCTGGAGCTGTGCGAGTGCATGTGCGGTGTTCAGTTGTTCTGCTGTGCGTGCTGAATGTTCAGTGAGAGTTTGACTCCGCGTCAAGAGCGGAAACCGGTCAGGTGCGTTCGCTCAGCGAACGAGCTACGGGGGCGGGGTCCGAGCGGTGACCTACGCTGCTGCCCGTGAGCGGAATAGACCTCGGAAACGGAATCGTCGGCGCCATTCTGGGAGTCGTCTTCGCGACCCTCTTCCAGCAGTGGACGCAGGACCTGTGGTTCAAGGTCAGGCGCCGCTCCGCCGGTGTCGTCCGCAGCCTCACCTACCGGCAGGAGCCCGGACGCGCCTGGACCGCGTTCTCGCTCGGCCCGCTGCACACCCCCGCCCTCGTCGTCGAGGGCGACGGCGACCGGGCCATCGCCGCGGAATCCGTCCATGTCCAAGTCCTCGAAGGTGACGTCGAGTTGCCCGCGGAGATGGCGGAGTGGCGCGCCGAGATCGAGGCCGAGGAGAACCGGGCCGTCGAGGCCGGCGAGCGCCGACCCGTCTGGAACGGGCCCCGGTACGCCGTCGAGTCCGTCGAGGTCTCCCGTACCGCCCTCGACGAACAGTCCGAGGTGCACCTGCGGCTGCGGCCGACGGACTACTACACCTTCCTCGCCGCCCAACAGCTCGACCGCCGCCTCCCCGACGGCACCACGCCACGCGGGCGCTACCTCGACCCGGACGCGCCGCTCGCCTCGCCCGCCTTCCTCCAGTGCAGCTTCGCCGTCAACATCGCCGTCGTCACCACCGACCACCTGCTCGTCGTCAGCCGTCGCAGCGACCGCGTCCGGATGGCCCCGGGCCTCTGGAACTCCTCCGTCAACGAGGGCCTCTCCCGCCACATCGACTCCGCCGGTCGCAACGCCCCCGACCTGCACTCGGTCGCCCGGCGGGGCATGCGCGAGGAGCTGGCGATCGAGCCGCACGAGTACACGCTCACGCTGCTCGCCTTCGTCCTCGACGTCAGCAAGCGCCACTGGAGCGCGCACTTCTACGCCCGGCTCACCGACCTCACGGGCGACCAGCTCCAGGCCCGCATGGGCCGGGGCGTCGCGGACCGCTGGGAGCACGAGACGATCGAGTACGTCCCCTTCCGTACGGCCGACGTCACCCGCCACCTCCTCGCCCCCGAACGCCGCCACCGCTGGGCGCCGTTGGCCCCGGCCCTCTTCCACCTGGCCCTGGTCCACGTGCACGGCCGCGCGTCGGTGGAACGCACGGAGGCGCAGGTGCTGAGGAGGCTGTAAAAGGCCAGGAGGCAGGGGGAAGCCCACCCGAGCGCGGCGTCCGAATTCCGCCAGCGGGTGGGGCGGGCGCGCGTGACGCTGGCTTCATGAGCATCTACACGGCCCGTGCCGTCCCGTCCTCCGCCCTCGCCCGGTTGCGCGTCACCGACGACGCCGGGCGTGCCTGTGTGCCGTTCGTCGACGCCGAGGGCGGGAGCCCCCTGCGCTGCTGTCTGCGGCTGTCCGTCGCCGGGGAGCGGATCGCGCTCGTCTCGTACGCACCGCTGCGGCGCTGGGCCGCCGAGGCCGGGGCCGAGCCGGGGGCGTACGACGAGCAGGGGCCCGTCTTCGTGCACGCCGAGGAGTGCGGGGGCCCCGGGCCCTCGGAGGCGTACCCCTTCGAGCGGGCCGGGGCGCTGCGGACCGTCCGGCGGTACGACGCGGAGGGCCGGATCGTCGGCGGGCGGCTCCTGGAGCTGCCCGAGGCGCCCGGCGAGGGCTTCGACCGGGCCTTCGCGGAGGCCTTCGCCGACCCGGCCGTCGCCCTCGTGCACGTCCGCGCCGTGGAGTACGGCTGCTTCCACTTCGAGGTGCGGCGGCCCTGACACCGGCCTCGGCCCCCCTCTACTGCACGCAGAACTCGTTTCCCTCGGGGTCGGCCATCACCGTCCAGGCCCCGGACGGCTCGTCCACGCGCCGCAGGACCGTCGCGCCGAGCCCCTCCAGACGGGTGACCTCCGCCTCGCGGCCGCCCGGGTCCGCGTGGAGGTCGAGGTGGAGCCGGTTCTTGACGGTCTTGGGCTCGGGGACGCGCTGGATGAGGAGGCGCCGGCCGAGACCGCCGCCCGTCGCCGGGTCGTGGGGGTCGTCCGGATGGCGGACGGCGGCGAGGTCGCGCCAGCCGAGGCGCTCGCGGTCCGTGCCCTGGTGGACGGTGACGGTCGCCTCGGGCGGCGCGGCCCCGGCGTCGAGGAGGCGCCGGACGAGCGCGTCGTGGTCCTCCTCCAGGTAGCCGAGGGCGGCGGCCCAGAAGACGGCCTGCGCGTGCGGGTCGGCGGCGTCGAGGACAAGCTTCCAATGGATGGGCTTCATGTAACTGGTTATACTGGTTACATGATGCAGGCCGCCACCGGAATGACCCTCCGGCACCGCGACGGACAGCGATTCCGCTTCGATGCCGGGGCTCTCTGTCTGGAGCTGCTCCTCACCGGGGGACCCGGCCCCGTCGCCGCGCAGTACGAGGTCCTCGACCGGGTCGACGGGCTGCTCGACTGGGTGCGGGACTGCCGCCTGGCCCCGGGACTCGACATCACCGTCACGGAACGCGACCTGGCTGCCGTGCGCGCGGTGCGGGACGCGCTCTGGGGCATCGCCCTCGCGCGGGCCGGGGGCGCCGACCTCGACCCCCAGGAGGTGGCAGTGGTCAACGCCGCTGCCGCCGAGCCCCCGCTCGTCGCCTTGATCGCCGCCGACGGCACGCGCGCGTGGGCGCCCGGAGCCACCGGGGCCAGGCTCTTGGCGACCGTCGCCCGGGACGCGGTCGAGCTGCTCACCGGGCCGCACGCCGACCGGGTCCGTGTCTGTGGCGCCGACAACTGCGCCCTCGTCTTCGCCGACACCTCACGCCCCGGGCGCCGCCGCTGGTGCTCGATGGACCGGTGCGGCAACCGCCACAAGGTGCGGGCGCACCGTGCCCGTACGCCATCGGAGGGAGAAGCATGATGCCCGTGGGACTGACGCGGGACGCCGGCTGGGAGATCGGCGTTTCCAAGACCCTGCCCCTGCCCGTCTCGACCGTCTGGGAGTTCCTCGTGAGCCCCGAAGGCCTGGCTCTCTGGCTCGGGCCCGGCGCCGAACTCCCCGCCGAGGGCGACCCCGCACTGCGCAGCCTCCGGCCCCGTGACCGTGTCCGCCTGTCGTACGGCGAGACCGTCCTCCAGGTCGCGGTCTCCGCCGCGGGCGACGGCCGGACCGTGCTCCGCTTCCACCAGGAGCACATGGCGAGCGCCGAGGAGCGCGAGCGTCAACGCGCCCACTGGAAGGGCGTGATGGCCGAGATCGTGCGGCGTCTGGAGTGACGACGCGGGACGGATAGGGATGTCGCCGGCGCCCCCGGAGTCGTAGGGTCGGCCCGCCGGGCCGTGGATTTTCGGACATCAAGGAGCGCACGTCATGAAGGTCGCCGTACTGGGGACGGGCGAGGTCGGTCGCCGCCTCGCCACCAAGCTGGTCTCCCTCGGACACGAGGTCACGATGGGTTCCCGCACGGCGGACAACGCCGAGGCCGTGAAGTGGGCCGAGGCGCACGGCGGCGCGCACGGCACCTTCGCCGACGCCGCCGGCCCCGCCGAGCTGGTGGTGAACGCCACCGGCGGCCTCGTCTCCCTCGCCGTCCTGGAGGCGGTCGGCGCGGCAGGCCTCCGGGGCAAGGTCCTCGTCGACGTGTCCAACGCGCTCGACTTCTCGGAGGGGTTCCCGCCCAAGGTCGCCACGCCGGACGGCGGCAGCGTCGCCGAGCAGCTCCAGAGGGCGTTCCCGGAGGCCCGCGTCGTGAAGACGCTCAACACCATGACCAACACGGTGATGGTCGAGCCCGGCCGGGTCCCGGGCCGGCACAACGTCTTCCTCAGCGGCGACGACGAGGACGCGAAGGCGGTGGTCGCCGACCTGCTGCGCTCCTTCGGCTGGCCCGCCGACCGGATCCTGGACCTCGGAGACCTGTCGAGCGCCCGGGCCACCGAGCAGCTCATGCAGCTGTGGCTGCGGCTCTACGGGGTGCTCGGCACCGGCGACTTCAACTTCTCGGTCTCGGCGGCCGGTTCCGCCGGTTCCTGAACCAGGAGGCGGTCGAGCAGCCCCTGGGGCGTCGGATACGGCTCCTCCCGGGGCAGCAGCCGGCCGGCGCCGGCCAGGTCGCCCGCGCGGACCAGCGCGTGGACGTCGCGGGCGAGCGGGGTCACGTCGGTGACGGAGACCGTCCACTCGTCCGCGTACCGGCGGGAGGCCTCGCCCGACAGGCCGAGCTGGAGCGAGCGGTACGGCAGCGGCCGCAGGTGCAGGTCACGCTCGGGGTCCCACTGGACGCGGGCCGGGGCCTGCTTCAACTCCCGTTTCCAGGCGGCCTGGTCGGGGTGGAAGCCGCGCACGTAGTGCGAGAGGCAGGCGTTCCGCAGGGCCCACTCGAAGCCCTCGCGGGTGATCTCCACGGCGAGGACCGTCTCCTGGCCCTCCTTCAGGCCCCAGCCGCAGCGGTACATCATCCACAGGAACGACGGCTTGATCCACGTCATCCGGTCCCGCTTCCACGTGGCCGGGAATCGCCCGTCGCGGGCGGCGGGCAGACCGATACCCGGCCGGTACGCCTGGTAGACGGTGACGGTGTCCGGGGTGTGGAGCGCCCGGATCCGGTACTTCGGTTCTTCCATGGACGCCAGGGTGCGCGAAGCGCGGGGGGCGGTGCCACCGGATATCCCGGGGACGGCGGGTGTCCGGGAGCGCCGGGTGTCCCGGGGCGGCCGGGTGTCCCGGTCCGCCGGGTGTCCCGGGGCAGCCGGGTGTCCCGGTCCGCCGGATGTCCCGGGGGCCGTTGGGTGTCCCTGGCCCGCCGCTCCGGGCCCGGCCCTCAGGCGACCGCCGCCGCCTCCTCCTTCGCGTCGTACTCCTCGCGCGCCGCCGCGATCTCGTTCTGGTGCTGCTCGGTCCAGGTCACCAGGGAGCGAATCGTCGTGTGGAGCGTCCCGCCGAGGGGCGTGAGCTCGTACTCGACGCGGGGCGGGACCACCGGGTGGACGGTGCGCTTCACCAGGCCGTCGCGCTCCAGCTGGCGCAGCGTCACGGTCAGCATGCGCTGGCTGACGCCGTCGATCTCGCGCTTGAGCTCCGTGAAGCGCAGGACCCGGTCGGTTACAAGAGGGAACCGACTCCAGGGGCGGTAACCGGCCACTCCGCGCCCGCCCCGGCTGCGACCAAGGTCACGGTCTGAACATCCCGATCCGCACCTAATGTGGAGTGATGAGCGATTCCCCCGGCTGCCCGTTGACCCATGTCGCCGTCGCGTACATGCCCCGGCTCGCGGAGGTCACCTCCGAGCCGAGCCTGTCCGCCGCCGTCGACCAGCACGCCGCCGCGGTGTGCGACGCGCTCGTCCCGGCCCAGCGGGGGCCGGAGGGCCGGACCGTACGGCGGGAGGAGCTCGCCGACTACGTCCTCGGGTTCACCGACGGGCTCTCCGAGGCCGAGTGGACCGAGCCCGCGGGCCACGACTTCGTGACCCTGCGGCTGACGGCGGTCTGCTGGCTGATCCGGGAGCACGATCTCCTGGACGCGTGAGCGGTCAGCGCTCCGGGCGGGCCGCCGGAGCGGCAGCGGGGACGGCGTCCACCGAAGCCACGGCCACGGCCTCCGCCTCCCTCACCGCTTCCGCCACCGGCTCCGTCTCCGCCTCGCTCTTCGCCGCCGACGCGGTCATCGCCGCCACCGCGGCCCGGCTGCGGCGGGCCGTGCGCAGCGCGTCCCAGGTGAGGAGCGTCAGGGCGAGCCAGACGAGGGAGAAGCCCGCCCACCGCTCCGGCGGCATCGCCTCGTGGAAGTAGAGGATCCCGAGCAGGAACTGGAAGGTCGGCGCGAGGTACTGGAGGAGTCCGAGCGTCGACAGCGGTACGCGGATGGCGGCCGCTCCGAAGCAGACCAGCGGCACCGCCGTGACGATGCCGGTGGCGGCGAGCAGGGCCGCGTGGCCCGCGCCCTCGGAGCCGAAGGCCAGGGTGCCCTGGGTGCCGAGCCAGACCAGGTAGCCGAGGGCCGGCAGGAACTGGACGGCGGTCTCGGCGGCGAGCGACTCCAGGCCGCCGAGGTTGAGCTTCTTCTTCGCCAGGCCGTAGACCGCGAAGGAGAAGGCGAGGGTGAGCGAGATCCACGGCGGCTGGCCGTACCCGATCGCCAGGACGAGGACGGCCGCGAAGCCGACGCCGACCGCCGCCCACTGCGCCGGGCGCAGCCGCTCCTTGAGGACGAGGACGCCGAGCGCGATGGTGACGAGTGGGTTGATGAAGTACCCGAGCGAGGCCTCGACGACCCGGCCGTTGTTCACCGACCAGATGTAGAGGCCCCAGTTCACGCTGATGACAGCGGCGGCGACCGTGATCAGCGCGAGCTTGCGCGGGCTGCGCACGAGCTCGGGTATCCAGCTCCAGCGGCGCACCGCGAGCAGCGCGAGGCCGACGAAGACGAGTGACCACACCATCCGGTGGGCGAGGATCTCCATGGCGCCGGCGGGCTTGAGGAGCGGCCAGAAGAGCGGGACCAGTCCCCACATGCCGTAGGCGCCGATCCCGTAGAGCAGTCCTGCTCGACCTTCGTTCTCCGACTTCGTCTCCACCGGACCTCCTGCCGCGCGCCACGCTGTCCTGTCGAAGGTAGCGCCGCACGGGGCGGGTTGTCATGCCCGTATCGCTATACGGTCATGACAACCCGGGGTGTGATTGCGGAGGTGTCATCCGGGAGGGAGTGATTCCGGGGGCGTGATTCAGGACGCGGCGAGGGCTTCCTTGATCGTCACGGCGATCGGGGTGGTGGGACGGCCGATCAGCCGGGACAGGTCGCCGGTCCGCAGGGCGAGCGCGCCGTGCTCGACGGCCCGGTCGACGTCGACCAGGATCGCGGCGAAGGGCTCGGGGACCCCGGCGCCGGTGAGGATCGCGAGGTGCGCCTCGGCGGGGACGGGGGTGTACGTGATCTCCCGGCCGGACTGGGCGGCGACCTCGGCCGCGTACTCGGCGAAGGACCAGGCGATGTCGCCGCTCAGCTCGTACGCCTTGCCCAGGTGCTCGTCGGCCGGGCCGGTGAGGACGGCGGCAGCGGCGGCGGCGTAGTCGGCGCGGGTGGCGGAGGCGATCCGGCCCTCGCCGGCGTTGGACACGACGGCGCCGTGGGCCAGGACGGGGGCGAGGTTCCCGGTGTAGTTCTCGGTGTACCAGCCGTTGCGGAGGAAGGTGTACGGCAGGCCGGAGGCGAGGATCAGCCGCTCGGTCTCCTTGTGCTCGGCGGCCAGGTCGAAGTCGGCCTCGTCGCCGCCGAGGACGCCGGTGTACGCGAGCTGGGCGACGCCCGCCGTCTTGGCGGCGCCGATCACGGCGGCGTGCTGCGCGACGCGCTGTCCGACCTCGCTGCCCGAGACGAGGAGCACCCGGTCACCGGCCTCGAAGGCGTCCGTCAGGGTCTCCGGCCGGCTGTAGTCCGCGATCCGCAGCTCGACACCGCGCTCCGCGAGGTCGGCGGCCTTCTGCTTGTCGCGGACGACGGCGGCGACGGACGCGGCGGGGACGGTGGCGAGGAGGGCGTCGATGACGAGACGGCCGAGCTGTCCGGTGGCTCCGGTGACGACGATGCTCATGGTGCTTCCTTTTCCCGTGGGGTGCGGTGGGCGATGCACTCACCGTACGTCGGGCGCTTTCCTTTCGTAAGTACCCACTTTGAAGTAAGGTACTGGTATGGAAGTAAGTGGGGAACCGAAGAGCCCGCTGACGGACGTCGTCGGCGGCATGTGCCCGGCCCGGCTCGTCATGGAGCACGTCACCAGCCGCTGGGGCGTCCTGATCCTCATCGCGCTGCGCGAGCGCTCGTACCGCTTCAGCGAGCTGCGCCGCCGCGTCGGTGGCGTCAGCGAGAAGATGCTCACGCAGACGCTCCAGACCCTGGAGCGCGACGGCTTCGTCCACCGCGACGCCAAGCTCGTCATCCCGCCCCGCGTCGACTACAGCCTCACCGCCATGGGCGAGGAGGCCGCCCGCCAGGTCTGGGAGCTCGCCCGCTGGACCGACCTCCGCGTCGCGGAGGTCGAGGAGGCCCGCGCGCGGTACGACGCGGCTCGTGGCGAGGCGCGTCGCGAGAGCGTCGCCGATTCGTCTGAATGATGTTGAAACGAGGGTGAGTTGACCCTCGCCTGCGTGCGATTCACCTCACTTCGGTGATTCTGTGGACGTGGGGTGGGGGACTCGTGACGTGCGGAAGAGCCTTACGCGCGTGCTGCACGGCGCTCGCGGGCGGATTGATCCTGGTCGGCCCTGACCCCGGCCGCCGAGGCCTTCACCGCCGCCTACCGCGAGCGGTGGGGCCTGTCCGGCTCGGCGCCCGTCGCCCCCCCACGCGGTTTCGAGGCCTACGACGCGGTGCTCGCCGTCGCCGAGGCGATGCGCCGCCTGGCCGCGGACCGGCTCGTGGAGCGGCGTGCGCTGACACGGCGGCTGCGCGAGCTCACGTACGAGGGCGTGGTGAAGAGCTACGCCTTCGACACCACGAACGGCTTCACGTTCAGGAACCAGGTGTACGTGCACCGGATCGAGCGGGGTGCCCCCCCCGCTTCCTCGGCCACTACGAGCAGGCCGCCCGGGACGAGGCCGCCGCGCGGAAGGCGAAGGGGAACGGGAGCTCGCGGGGGACAATGAGCGGGGCCCGGCCCGCACAGCGGACCGGGCCCCGCTCACGTGCTCGCGGGTGCCAGGGCCTGTCCGGCGGATCAGGGTCGGACAGGCCTTACCCCGCCACCGTCCACGTGTCGTTGCCGGTGAGGAGCCGGCTCAGGTCGCCCTTGCCGTGCTGCTCCACGGCCGTCTCCAGCTGCTCCGCCATCAGCGTGTCGTAGACCGGCCGCTCCACCGAGCGGAACACCCCGATGGGCGTCTGGTGGAGGGTGTCCGGGTCCGCGAGCCGCGAGAGCGCGAAGGCGGTGGTGGGGGTGGCCGCGTGGGCGTCGTGGATCAGGATCCGCGACTCGTTCTCCGCGGTGACCGTGACGACCTGGAGGTCGCCGGTGGCCTGGTCGCGGACGACGCCCTTGCCGAGCTCGGCGCCGAAGCGGATCGGCTGCCCGTGCTCCAGCCGGATGACCGCCTCCTTGGCCTGGTCCTTGTCCTTGAGGACCTCGAAGGCGCCGTCGTTGAAGATGTTGCAGTTCTGGTAGATCTCGACCAGCGCCGTGCCGTTGTGGTCGGCGGCCTGGCGCAGCACCTCGGTGAGGTGCTTGCGGTCGGAGTCGACCGTACGGGCCACGAAGGAGGCTTCCGCGCCGAGCGCGAGCGACACCGGGTTGAAGGGCGCGTCGAGCGAGCCCATCGGGGTCGACTTGGTGATCTTGCCGACCTCGGAGGTGGGCGAGTACTGGCCCTTGGTCAGCCCGTAGATCCGGTTGTTGAAGAGGAGGATCTTCAGGTTGACGTTGCGGCGGAGCGCGTGGATGAGGTGGTTGCCGCCGATGGAGAGCGCGTCGCCGTCGCCCGTGACGACCCAGACGGACAGGTCGCGGCGGGAGGTCGCGAGGCCGGTGGCGATGGCCGGGGCGCGGCCGTGGATGGAGTGCATCCCGTACGTGTTCATGTAGTACGGGAAGCGGGAGGAGCAGCCGATGCCGGAGACGAAGACGATGTTCTCCTTCGCCAGGCCCAGCTCGGGCATGAAGCCCTGGACGGCGGCGAGGACGGCGTAGTCACCGCAGCCGGGGCACCAGCGGACCTCCTGGTCGGACTTGAAGTCCTTCATCGTCTGGACGGCGTCGGCCTTGGGGACCAGGTTGAGCAGGAGCTCCGTGGGCTCAGGCATCGATGGCCTCCTTGAGAACGGCGGCCAGCTGTTCGGCCTTGAACGGCATGCCGTTGACCTGGGTGTGGCTGCGGGCGTCGACGAGGTACTTGGCCCGGACGAGCGTGGCGAGCTGGCCGAGGTTCATCTCGGGGACGACGACCTTCTCGTACCGCTTCAGCACCTCCCCGAGGTTCTTCGGGAAGGGGTTGAGGTGGCGCAGGTGGGCCTGGGCGATGTGGCCGTCCGCCCGGCGGATGCGGCGGACGGCGGCGGTGATCGGCCCGTAGGTGGAGCCCCAGCCGAGGACCAGGGTGCTCGCGCCGTCCGGGTCGTCGACCTCGATGTCGGGGACGTCGATGCCGTCGATCTTGGCCTGCCGGGTGCGGACCATGAACTCGTGGTTGGCCGGGTCGTACGAGATGTTGCCGGTGCCGTCCTGCTTCTCGATGCCGCCGATGCGGTGTTCGAGGCCGGGGGTGCCGGGCACGGCCCAGGGGCGGGCCAGCGTCTCGGGGTCGCGCTTGTACGGCCAGAAGACCTCGGTGCCGTCGTCGAGCGTGTGGTTCGGCCCGGTGGCGAACCGCGTCCGCAGGTCGGGGAGCTCCTCGACGTCCGGGACGCGCCACGGCTCGGAGCCGTTGGCGAGGTAGCCGTCGGAGAGCAGGAAGACGGGCGTGCGGTACGTGAGGGCGATCCGCGCCGCCTCGATCGCCGCGTCGAAGCAGTCGGCGGGCGTCTTCGGGGCCACCACCGGCACCGGTGCCTCGCCGTTGCGGCCGTACATGGCCTGGAGGAGGTCGGCCTGCTCGGTCTTGGTGGGCAGACCGGTGGACGGGCCGCCGCGCTGGATGTCGACGATCAGCAGCGGCAGCTCCAGGGAGACGGCCAGTCCGATCGTCTCGCTCTTGAGCGCCACACCGGGGCCGGACGTCGTCGTCACGCCGAGCGAGCCGCCGAAGGCCGCGCCGAGCGCGGCGCCGATACCGGCGATCTCGTCCTCGGCCTGGAAGGTCCGCACACCGAAGTTCTTGTGCTTGCTGAGCTCGTGGAGGATGTCCGAGGCCGGCGTGATCGGGTATGAGCCGAGGTAGAGCGGCAGGTCCGACTGGCGGGAGGCGGCGACCAGGCCGTACGAGAGGGCCAGGTTCCCGGAGATGTTCCGGTACGTGCCGGTGGGGAAGGCCCGGGTCGCCGGGGCGACCTCGTAGGAGACGGCGAAGTCCTCGGTGGTCTCGCCGAAGTTCCAGCCGGCCCGGAAGGCGGCCACGTTGGCCTCGGCGATCTGCGGCTTCTTCGCGAACTTCTGGCGCAGGAAGGACTCGGTGCCCTCGGTCGGCCGGTGGTACATCCAGGAGAGCAGCCCGAGCGCGAACATGTTCTTGCTGCGCTCGGCCTCCTTCCGGGACAGGCCGAAGTCCTTGAGGGCCTCGACGGTCAGCGTGGTCAGCGGCACCGGGTGGACCCGGTACGCGTCCAGCGACCCGTCCTCCAGGGGCGAGGTCGCGTAGCCGACCTTGGCCATGGCGCGCTTGGCGAACTCGTCGGTGTTGACGATGATCTCGCCACCGCGCGGCACGTCGCCGATGTTGGCCTTGAGTGCGGCCGGGTTCATCGCGACCAGCACGTTCGGGGCGTCGCCCGGGGTCAGGATGTCGTGGTCGGCGAAGTGCAGCTGGAAGGACGAGACACCCGGCAGGGTCCCGGCGGGTGCGCGGATCTCGGCCGGGAAGTTCGGCAGCGTGGAGAGGTCGTTCCCGAAGGACGCCGTCTCCGAGGTGAAACGGTCACCCGTGAGCTGCATGCCGTCACCGGAGTCGCCCGCGAAGCGGATGATCACCCGGTCGAGCCGGCGCACTTCCTTCTCGGCGCCGTGGTGGGCCGTCGCCGGGGCGCTGCGCTGCTCCCCGAGCAAGGCCTCACCGGCCTCGCTACTGACCTGGCTGGTCACTGAACTGGACCTCCCTCGTGGCAAGGGGACTCTCCGCCGGAGGCGGGAGAAGGCTCGGGAGACGCCGGTCGATCACCGGTCGTCCCGTGGCCCACCCTACGACGGTAAGGGGGGCCTTCCCGGGACTTCTCGCATGCCGGACCTCTTTTTGAGACGCCCTCTTGCCCTGAATTGTCACGTTCTGTCGCCACCCGGAATGCTCCGGAAGGTCGCGTTACGCCTCATCCATTGGATCTAGGACCCTCCGGTTGTCGGACGTCGGCAGCCTCCCTGATGTCACTCCGGCCTCGCTCCAGCCGCGCTCGGCCCCGCTCGGCCGTGCCCGTATCTGACAGGGTGTCAGATCCTTAGGACTTCAGATACGTCAACACCGCGAGTACCCGCCGATGATCGCCGTCACTCGGGGAGAGCCCCAGCTTCAGGAAGATGTTGCTGATGTGCTTCTCCACCGCGCCGTCGCTCACCACCAGCTGCCGCGCGATCGCCGAGTTCGTCCGACCCTCGGCCATCAGACCGAGGACCTCCCGCTCGCGCGGGGTCAGGTTCGCGAGCACGTCCTGCTGGCGGGACCGGCCGAGCAGCTGCTGCACGACCTCGGGGTCCAGGGCCGTACCTCCCCCGGCGACCCGGACGACCGCGTCCACGAACTCACGGACCTCCGCGACCCGGTCCTTCAGCAGATAGCCCACGCCCCGGCTCGAACCGGCCAGCAGTTCGGTGGCGTACTGCTCCTCCACGTACTGCGACAGGACCAGGACACCGAGCCCCGGATACTCCTTGCGCAGCCGCACCGCCGCCCGGACACCCTCGTCCGTGTGCGTCGGCGGCATCCGCACGTCCGCGACCACCACGTCCGGCAGCGCGCCCTCGTCGGCGAGCCCGGCCACCAGCTTCACCAGCGCCTCGCCGTCACCCACCCCGGCGACGACCTCGTGCCCCCGGTCGGTCAGCAGCCGGGTCAGCCCCTCACGGAGCAGCACCGAATCCTCCGCGATGACCACCCGCACCCGGTCCGTCACCTCTTGTACGCCCACGTCCCGCATCCCCCTGTTCGAAGGTCGACATCGCCCCCAGCATCGCAGGAAGACGTCCGCCCCGGGGGAGTACCCCGGGGCGGAACACGGTCAGTCGGCCACGGTCCGACCCGGGCTGCTCGGGCCTACCGTGGCCGTCGGCCACGGTCCGCCCCGGCTGCTCGGGTCGGACCCTGGACCCTGCCCGTCGGCTACGCGCGCCAGGGCAGCTCGGCGGTCACCGTCGTCGGCCCGCCGGCGGGCGAGTCCACCGCCAGTACGCCGTCGACCGCGCCGACCCGCTCGGCGAGCTTCGCCAGGCTCCGGCCCGCCGCCGCCTCCGCGCCGCCGACGCCGTCGTCCCGCACCTGGATCATCAGCCGGTCGCCCGTCCGCCACACGTCCACCCAGGCGCGCCGCGCCCGCGCGTGCTCCGTGACGTTCCGCAGGAGCTCCGAGACCGTGAAGTACGCGATGCCCTCGATCGCCGCGACCGGCCGGGCCGGCAGGTCCACGTCCACCGACACCGGGACCGAGCACCGGGAGGCCACCGACGAGAGCGCCGCGTCCAGGCCCCGGTCGGTCAGGACGGCCGGGTGGATGCCCCGGGCCAGGGCCCGCAGCTCCTGAAGGGCGACCTTCACCTCGCCGTGCGCCTCGTCGACCATCACCGCGGCCGCCTTCGGGTCCTCCGCCAGCTTCTCCTTCGCCAGCCCCAGATCCATGGCGAGCGAGGCGAGCCGGGCCTGCGGACCGTCGTGCAGGTCGCGCTCGATGCGCCGCAGGTCCGCCGCGGCCGTGTCCACGACCACGCCCCGGTCCGACTCCAGCTCCGTCACCCGCGAGGCCAGCCGCCCCGGGCCGAGCAGCCCCGCGACGAGGAACCGGTCGACGCCGACGATCCCGCGCAGCACCCACGGCCCGGCCAGCACGAACAGCAGTCCGATCAGGCAGGTCACCCCGGTCTCGAAGGGCGAGTCGAGGTAGAAGTCGTGCGTCCCGTCCCCGTACAGCTGGATGCCGTCCTGCCCGACGTACGCGGGGAACACCCACTGCCACAGCGGGTACGTGAAGAGGCCCCAGCCCCAGGCCCACAGCGCCACCGACACCGAGAAGCCGAAGACGGCCCACGGCATGTGCAGCAGCGCGTACAGCAGGTGGCGCCACGACGCCCCGCTCTTCAGCATGGCGCCCATCCAGGAGAACGCCCCGCCGGTCCTGCCGCGCACCGGCTCCGGCGCCTTCACGTCCAGGTCGAGCAGCGCCCGCGCCCGGGCCCGCTCGACCGCGCCGAAGCCCCGGCACATCGCCAGCGCCCCGGCCAGGATCGGCACACCGAGGAAGGTGATGAGCAGCCCCGCGCCGGCCGAGACGAAGGCGACGGAGAGCGCGAACCAGCAGACGCTGAGCGGCAGCCCGATCAGCACGTAGCCGAGGGCGCGCCAGGTGCGGGCCTCGAACGGCGCGCGGATCGCGGCGGGGAGTCGGGGGGAGGCCATCGCGGTCGTCCTTCTCTGCCGAAAGGGGTGGGGCGGTCCGTGTTCCGGTCCGTGTTCCGTTTCATGTCCCGGTACGTGTTCCAGGGTTCCGTTTCGCCGCGCCCCGGACCATGAGGGGAGTGGGCGTCTCAGGCCGGGGGTTTTCCCTACCTGACGCTCAGGCGGCGGGCCGGGAGCGCCACGGCAGCTCCGCCGTGACCGTCGTCGGACCGCCCTCGGGGGAGTCGACGACGAGGAGGCCGTCCACCGCCCCCAGCCGCTCCGTAAGACCCGAGAGCCCCGTCCCGCCGTCGAGCCGCGCCCCGCCGACGCCGTCGTCGCTGACCTGGAGCATCAGCCGGTCCTCCACCCGCCACACCTCCACGGACGCCGTCCGGGCGCGCGCGTGCTTGGAGACGTTCTGGAGGAGCTCCGAGACCGTGAAGTACGCGATGCCCTCGATCGCCTCGGCCGGCCGCTCCGGCAGCTCCACCGACACCTTCACCGGCACTGTGCAGCGCGCCGAGACCGACGAGAGCGCGGCGCTCAGCCCCCGGTCCGTGAGGACCGCCGGGTGGATGCCCCGGGCGAGGTCCCGCAGCTCCTGGAGTGCGAGCTTCACCTCGCCGTGGGCCTCGTCGACCATCGCCGCGGCCCCCTCCGGGTCCTCCAGGAGCTTCTCCTTCGCGAGACCGAGCCCCATCGCGAGGGCGACGAGCCGGGCCTGCGCGCCGTCGTGCAGATCGCGCTCGATGCGCCGCAGGTCCGCCGCGGCCGTGTCCACGACCACGCCCCGGTCCGACTCCAGCTCGGCGATCCGCCGCTCCAGCTCGTCGGAGGGCGAGAGCAGCCCGCGGACCATGCCCCGGTCGGCGTTCGACAGACCGCGCGCGATGAAGGGAAGGACGGGCCAGAGGACCAGGAGCGAGACCAGCCCGACCGTGAACGTCACGATCCCCCAGGGCAGCCGGATCAGCCCGTACAGCTGGGTCCGCCAGGCGACCGGGTCCTTCAGCGAGGACCACAGCCAGGCGAAGAAGCCGCGGCCCGACGGCATCCGCGACGGCTCCGCGACCCGTACCCCGAGCAGCGCGCGGGCCCGCGCCCGCTCCGACCTGCCGATCAGGCGCGCGCCGCCGAGCCCGAGGGCGAGCAGCGGCAGCCCGATCACCGTGACCGAGAGGCCCACGCCGAGCAGGACGGTCACGACCGCGTAGACGAAACCGGCCAGGGCCGTGAAGAGACTGGAGAGGAGGAAGGCGATCTCCTTCCAGGTCTCCTTCCCGTAGGCGAGCCGCAGCGGCGGTCGCGGGTCGACGGCGGCGGCAGGGGACTGACCAGGGGACTGGCCGGGGGACCGTCCCGGGGATTCATGATCGGCGCTCATGGTGGCAAGCCTGCCGGTCGCGGGACGCGCGACGCCATGGGGGAGGTGGGTGAGCGGCAGTAGGGATATCCCCACCGGGGACTGGCCTGGGACTGGCCGGGGACTGCTTACGGCGCCTTTAGCAGGGCCTAGACTCGCGTCCGTACAGAACAGAAGTGACCCATGAGACACCGAGACCGAGGGGCGGACGTGCGGGAACCGACCGTTGTCGCGGCCGACGCGGCGGACTACTTCCAGACGTACTCCGTCGTCGGGCTGCTGGCCGTCGTCGGCGTGCTCTTCGTCGCCGTGGCGTTCGGCGCCGGGCGACTGCTCAGGCCCGTCGTGCCGACACCCGAGAAACTCCTCACCTACGAGTGCGGCGTCGACCCCGTGGGGGAGGGCTGGGCGCACACCCAGGTCCGCTACTACGTGTACGCCTTCCTCTACGTCGTCTTCGCCGTCGACTCGATCTTCCTCTTCCCCTGGGCGACGGTCTTCGCGGCGCCCGGCTACGGCGCCACGACCCTGGTCGAGATGTTCGTCTTCCTCGGCTTCCTGGCCGTGGGGCTGCTCTACGCGTACAGGAAGGGCGTCCTGACATGGACGTAACACCCCTGCCCGCTCCGACGCTGGGGCCGCTCGCCCGCCTCGCGCCCGAGCCGATGAAGGTGGTCCTGAACTGGGGCCGCCGCTACAGCCTGTGGGTCTTCAACTTCGGCCTCGCCTGCTGCGCGATCGAGTTCATCGCCGCGTCGATGGCCCGGCACGACTTCATCCGGCTAGGCGTGATCCCCTTCGCGCCGGGGCCGCGCCAGGCGGACCTGATGATCGTCTCCGGCACGGTGACGGACAAGATGGCCCCGGCCGTGAAGCGCCTGTACGAGCAGATGCCCGAACCGAAGTACGTGATCTCCTTCGGCGCCTGCTCCAACTGCGGCGGCCCCTACTGGGACTCGTACTCCGTCACCAAGGGCGTCGACCAGATCATCCCGGTCGACGTGTACGTGCCCGGCTGCCCGCCGCGCCCCGAGGCGCTCCTCCAGGGCATCCTCAAGCTCCAGGAGAAGATCGCCCGCGAGAGCCTGGCGGAGCGGTACGCGACGACCGCGTCCGTCTCGGAACTGACCAGCCCGCTGACGCCCCCGCCGGGAGCCAGGTCATGAGTACGTACGACTCCCTCCCCGGCTCCGTGACGGAGGTCTTCGGCGAGGAGGCGACGGCGGAACAGGCCTACGACCTGCTGACCGTAGACGTCCCGCCGGGGTCGTGGATCACGGCCCTGGAGACCGCCCGGGACGACCTCGGGTGCACCTACTTCGACTGGCTGAGCGCGGTCGACGAGCCCGGCACGGGCTTCCGGGTCTGCGCGCACGTGGTCGCCCTCGAAGCCGGCCGGCCCCCGCGCCGCCTCCTCGTCCGTACGACGGTCCCGCACGCGGCCCCGGTCCTCCCGACGGCGATCGGCGTGTACGCGGGCGCCGGCTGGCACGAGCGCGAGACCCACGAGATGTTCGGCGTGGACTTCACGGGCCACCCGCACCTGGTGCCGCTGCTCCTCCCGGAGAACTTCGAGGGCCACCCGCTGCGCAAGGACTTCGTCCTCGCGGCCCGGGTCGCGAAGGCGTGGCCCGGCGCGAAGGAGCCGGGCGAGTCCCATGACGGCAGCGGCCCGAAGCGCCGCCAGATGCTCCCGCCGGGTGTGCCGGACCCCAACGAGTGGGGCCCCCTCAAGGGCCAGCTCCCGCCGGCCCCGGCCCGCCCGGCGCGAGCGGCGGCGGGCGACCGTCCGGCCCGCCGCGCGCGCTCGGTGGCGGAGGGCTCGGCGAGCCAGCCGGAGCCGACCGCGGCGCCGACCTCTGCGCCGACCTCTGCGGCGGAGGGGCAGGAAGCCGCCCCGGCGGCACGCCCCCCGCGCCGCTCCCGCTCGGTGACGGAGGGCTCGGCGAGCCAGGCGACGGCCCCGGAGGCCGGCACCCCGCCGGACGACCAGGCCGCGACCGCTCCCGCGCCGGCGGCGCGCCCGCCGCGCCGCTCGCGCACGACGGCCGACGGATCCGCGAGCCAGGCGGCGGCCCCTGAGCAGGAGCCGACGGCGGACGGCCCGGCCACCGCTACCCCCCGCACGCGCAGCGCGGACGCCCCCTGGCACCACGCCCGCCCGACCTTCGACGAGCAGGCCCCGGAGCCCGAGACCCCGGCCGAGACCCCGGAAGCACGCGAAGAACCCACCGAACCGGCGAAGGCAACCGAACCGGCGGCAACCGAACCGGCGGCGGCAACCGAACCGGCGGCGGCAACCGAACCGGCGGCGGCAACCGACCCGGCGGCGGCAACCGAACCGACCGACCCCACCAACCCCACCGGAGGCGACCCCGCGTGAACGACGCACTCGACGTCGCCGTCCGGCTCCTCATCGTCTTCGCCGTGTTCCTCGTCCTGCCGCTGGTCGTCGGGCAGACCGAGCACAAGGTCATGGCCCACATGCAGGGCCGCCTCGGCCCCATGTACGCCGGTGGCTTCCACGGCTGGGCCCAGCTCGTCGCCGACGGCGTGAAGTTCGCGCAGAAGGAGGACATCGTCCCGGCCGAGGCCGACCGGCGGATCTTCCAGCTCGCGCCGGCCGTCGCCCTCCTCCCGTACCTCCTCGTCCTCGTCGCGATCCCGATCGGGCCGAGCGAGGGGGCCGTCGGCCAGGTCGTCGACGCGGGCATCTTCTTCGTGCTGGCCGTGATGGGCATCGGCGTCCTCGGCAGCCTCATGGCCGGCTGGGCGTCCGCCAACAAGTTCTCCCTGCTCGGCGGCCTCCGTACCGCCGCCCAGCTGCTCGCCTACGAGCTCCCGATGCTGCTCGCCGCCGCCTCCGTCGCGATGGCCGCCGGCACCGTCTCCCTCTCCGGCATCCTGAACGCCTTCGAGTGGTGGTGGCTGCCCTGGCAGATCATCGGCGCGATCGTCTTCTTCGTGGCCGGTCTCGCCGAGCTCCAGCGGCCGCCGTTCGACATGCCGGTCGCCGACTCGGAGATCATCTTCGGCGCGTACACCGAGTACACCGGCCTCCGCTTCGCGCTCTTCCTGCTCGCCGAGTACGCGGGCATCGTCGTCCTCTGCGGTCTCACCACCGTCCTGTTCCTCGGCGGCTGGCACGGCCCCCTCGGCGCCGACGGCCTCGGCTGGGTCTGGACCCTCCTCAAGACCGCCGTCCTCGCCTTCGTCGTGATCTGGCTGCGGGTGACCTACCCGCGTCTGCGCGAGGACCAGCTCCAGAAGCTGGCCTGGACGACGCTCGTCCCGCTCGCCCTCGCGCAGATCGCGCTGACCGGCATCGTGAAGGTGGCGATCCAGTAATGCCCATCCCCGGCTCCGGCCTCGCCAAGGGGCTCGCCGTCACGCTCCGCACGATGACGAGGAAGACCGTCACCGCGCAGTACCCGGACGTCCAGCCCGAGCTGCCGCCCCGCACCCGCGGGGTCATCGGACTGTTCGAGGAGAACTGCACGGTCTGCATGCTCTGCGCCCGTGAGTGCCCCGACTGGTGCATCTACATCGACTCCCACAAGGAGACGGTGCCGGCCGCCGCCCCCGGCGGCCGCGAGCGCAGCCGGAACGTCCTCGACCGCTTCGCCATCGACTTCTCCCTCTGCATGTACTGCGGCATCTGCATCGAGGTGTGCCCCTTCGACGCGCTCTTCTGGTCGCCCGAGTTCGAGTACGCGGAGACCGACATCCACGAGCTCACGCACGAGCGCGACAAGCTCCGCGAGTGGATGTGGACGGTCCCCGAGCCGCCCGCGCTCGACCCGAAGGCGGAGGAACCGAAGGAGATCGCCGCGGCCCGCAAGGCGGCGGAGAAGGCGGCCGAGAAGGCGGCGGCGGAGCAGGCAGCCGCAGCCGCCGAGGCCCAGGAGGAGCAGCAGTGACCCCGGCAGCACACCCCGCGCACCTGGCGGCGGAGGCGGCCGCGGAGGCCCACGGCTTCCTCTCGCCCTCCGGCGTCGAGATCGCCTTCCTCCTGGTCGGCCTCGTGACCCTCGGCGCGGCCGTCGTCACCGTCACCACGCGCCAGCTGGTCCACGCCGCGCTCTGGCTGGTCGTGGCGCTCGGCGGACTCGCCGTCGAGTACCTGCTCCTGACCGCCGAGTTCATCGCCTGGGTCCAGGTCCTGATCTACGTCGGCTCCGTCGTCGTCCTCCTCCTCTTCGGCCTCATGCTCACCAAGGCCCCCATCGGCCGCTCCCCGGACGCCGACTCCGGCAACCGCCCGGTCGCCCTCGGCGTCGCGCTCGCCGCCGCCGTGGCCCTCGTCTGGGTCGTCGTCGACGCGTTCCGTACGACCTGGATCGATCTCGACGGAGCCGTCCAGGGCTCCACCGAGGTCACCGGCGCCGTCCTCTTCAAGCACTGGGTGCTGCCCTTCGAGGCCCTCTCGGTGCTCCTCCTGGCCGCGCTGGTCGGCGCGATCGTCCTCTCCCGCAAGAAGGAGCAGGAGCGCTGATGCACCTCGCCTATCCCGCGGTCCTCGCCGCCCTCCTCTTCTGTGTCGGCGTGTACGGCGTCCTCGCCCGCCGCAACGCGATCCTGGTCCTGATGTCCGTCGAGCTGATGCTCAACGCCGTCAACCTCAACCTGGTCGCCTTCGACGTCTGGCTCCGCGACACCCTGCACGCCGGGCAGGCCCTCACCCTCTTCACCATCGCCATCGCTGCCGCGGAGATCGGCATCGGTCTCGCGATCGTCCTGATGGTCCACCGCAACCGCGGCACCGCGGACGTCGACCGCCTCCGCGACACGGCGGAGCACCCGGACTCCCCGGACGGCCCGGACAGCGCACCCGGCGCCGACGCGGCCGCAGACGACACGCCCCACGGCGAGAAGGCCGAGGCCACCGCGTGACCACCACGACCCTCGCCGTCCTCGTCCCCCTCCTGCCCTTCCTCGGCTCCGTCGCCGGACTCCTCCTGGGCCGCACCGCGCCCGGCTTCGTCCGGCCCCTCGCCGTGCTCCCGACGCTCGCCGCCGCCGTCCTCGCCGTGCTCGTGGCCGTCCGCCAGGGCGGCGGGAAGGCGATCGACGCCGCCACCCAGCTGACCCCCACCGGCTCGGTCCCGATCGACCTGGCCCTCCACATCGACGGCTTCGCGGCCCTCGTCGCCGTCCTCGTCGGCGTCATCGCGACCTGCGTGCAGATCTACTCGACCGGCTACCTCCGCGACGACCCCCGCTACCCGTCGTACGCCGCGCTCGTCTCCCTCTTCACCTCCGCGATGCTGCTCGTCGTCTACTCCGGCGACCTGATGGTGCTCCTGGTCGGCTGGGAGATCATGGGCATCTGCTCGTACTTCCTCGTCGGCCACTACTGGGAGACGCCCGAGGCGCGGGCCGCCTCCCTCAAGGCCTTCCTCGTCACCAAGCTCGGTGACGTCCCCTTCCTCATCGGTCTCTTCGCGCTCGCCACCGACGCCGGCACCTTCCGCATCACGGGTGTCCTCGACGCCGTCGCGAGCGGCGGCCTCGACCACCCCACCCTGATCGCGCTGCTCCTGCTCGCGGGTGTGGCGGGCAAGTCCGCGCAGTTCCCGCTGCACACCTGGCTCCCGGACGCGATGGCCGGCCCCACCCCCGTCTCCGCGCTCATCCACGCGGCGACGATGGTCGCCGCCGGCATCTACTTCACGGCCCGGCTGCTGCCCGTCTTCGCCGCCTCGGCCGCCGCCATGACCGTGCTCGCCGTGATGGCCGCGATCACGATGGTCGGCTCGGCGCTCGCCGCGCTCGCCCAGGACGACATCAAGCGCGTCCTCGCCTACTCGACGATCGGCCAGCTCGGCTACATGGCCGGCGCCCTCGCCGTCGGCGACCGCGGGGCCGCCGTCTTCCACCTCCTGTCGCACGCCGCCTTCAAGGCGCTGCTCTTCCTCGCCGCCGGCACGGTCATCCACGCCGCCGGGACGAACTCGCTCACCGCCATGTCCCGCATGAGCGGCCTCGCGAAGCGCATCCCCGACGCGTACTGGACGATGACCGTCGCCCTGCTCGCGCTCGCCGCGATCCCGCCCTTCGCCGGCTTCTTCTCCAAGGAAGCCGTCCTCGTGGCCGCCGAGCACACCGCGCTCGGGGACCAGGCCGGTGTCCCCGCCGGGGCCGGCTGGACCGTCCTCGTCGCCGGGCTCCTCACCGCCCTCCTCACCGCGGCGTACGCGCTCCGCCTCTGGCTGCGGACCTTCCGCGGCCGCGGCGCCGAGGCCCCCGACCACGGCCGCCAGCCGATCGCCATGACCACCGTCCTGTGGGTCCTCGCGGTCCCCTCCGTGGGCTTCGGACTGACCGTCACCTATCTCGACGACTGGTTCGACAGCGACGCCCTCACCCCGACCGTCACCACGGCCGTCCTCGGCACGGGCCTCGCCGCCGCCGGAGCGGTGATCACCTACGCGGTCTGGCGCACGCTCGCGGCCCGCACCCCCGTGGCGCCGCCCGTCCCGCACGTGGCCCACCCCGACGCCGACGCCGGCCTGGTCGAGGCCGAGGCCCTGCACCTGCCGCACCCCGCCGAGGACCCGGCCGACCCCGGCCGCGCCCTCCTCGGGCCGCTGCACGCCCCCGCCGCCGACGGCTTCCACCTGGACGCCGTCTACCGGGCCGCCTTCGTCCGCCCCGTACTCGCCGCCGCCTCCCTGGTCCGCTTCCTGGACCGCGAGGTCGTCGACACGTACGTCAGCGCCGCGGGCAACTCCGCCAAGGGCCTCGGCTGGCTCGTCCGCCGCGCCCAGACCGGCAACGTCCAGACCTACCTGAGCGCCCTGCTCGCCGGCTCCGTCGTCCTGGCGATCGCCGCAGTCGCCCTCGCCAACGCCGTCGCCGGAGCGTGAGCCGTGATCGATATCAGCGAATCCGTGATGCAGTTCCTTCTCGCGTTGACCGTCGTCGGCCCGCTCATCGGCGCGGCCGCCGCTCTCCTCCCGGCCCCGCCCGGACTGAAGGGGAAGTCCCCGGACCAGGCCGTGCTCCGCCACGGCGTCACCGTCACCGGCGTCATCCTGCTGGCCACGATCGTCCTCGCGCTCGGCTTCGACCACGACCAGCCGTCGAAGATGCAGGCGAGCACGGACATCAAGTGGATCCCCGCACTGGACGTGCGCATCCACCTCGGCATCGACGGCATTTCCCTCCCCCTCTTGGTCCTGACCGCGCTGCTGACCTTCCTCTGCGCGCTGTACAGCTCCTACAAGATGCCTGCCGGCCCTTCCCCCAAGGGCTTCGTCGCGCTTCTCCTCGTCCTCGAGTCCGGCACCCTCGCGACCTTCGCCGTCCTCGACCTCGTCCTGTTCTTCCTGGCCTTCGAGATGGTCCTCATCCCGATGTACTTCCTCATCGCCCGCTGGGGCGGCGAGGGCAGGCAGGCCGCCGCCTGGAAGTTCATCCTCTACACGCTGCTCGGCTCCGTCGTCATGCTGCTCGGCCTGCTCCTCATCGGCGTGAAGGCCGGCACGTTCGACATGGTGGCACTCGCCACTGACAACGGCCGTGGACTGACCACGTCCGTGCAGGTCATCGCCGTTCTCGCGATCGGTCTCGGGCTCGCCGTGAAGACCCCGATGTGGCCGCTGCACAGCTGGCTCCCGGACGCCCACACCGCCGCCCCGACCGTCGGCTCCGTCCTCCTCGCCGGCGTCCTGCTCAAGATGGGCACGTACGGCTTCGTCCGGATCCTCCTGCCGATCGCCCCCGACGGCATGCGGACCTTCGCGCCCTACCTCGCCGCCTTCGCCGTCGCCGGGATCATCTACGGATCGCTCGCCTGCCTCGCCCTCGCGCGCCCCGGCGCCAAGGGCGACCTCAAGCGCCTCATCGCGTACTCCTCCGTCGGCCACATGGGCTTCGTCCTCCTCGGCATCGCCTCCATGACCCCCACCGGCGTCAACGGCGCGCTCTTCGCCAACATCGCCCACGGCCTCGTCACCGGCCTGCTCTTCTTCCTGGTCGGCGCCCTCAAGGACCGCTACGGCACCGCCGACCTCGACACCCTCGCCGGCGCCACCGGAGCCGCCCTCTACGGCCGCGCCCCGCGCCTCGGCGCCCTCCTCGCCTTCGCCGCCGTCGCCTCCCTCGGCCTGCCCGGCCTGGCCGGCTTCTGGGGCGAGATGCTGGCCCTCTTCGGCGCCTTCGATCCGGCCGAGGGCCTCAGCCGCCCGGCCTTCCTCACCTTCACGGCGATCGGCGCGTTCGGCACCCTCCTGACCGCCGCCTACCTCCTCCTCGTCGTCCGCCGCGTCTGCATGGGCGGCCCGCGGCCCGCGGAGGAGACGGCGATCGCCGACGTCCAGGGGTACGAGTTCGCCGCCTGGACCCCACTCGTCGCCCTCACCGTCCTCGCCGGACTCTGGCCCGCGGTCCTCCTCGGCCTCACCGACCCGGCCGTCCAGCAGCTCCTCGCCGGAGGGAACCGATGACCCCCACGACGCTCGCCGGCGAGTCGCTCGTCCAGTCCGTCGACTGGCTCACGATCGCGCCCCCCACCCTCACGGCCGTGGTCGCCCTCGTCGTCCTCGTCGCCGACCTCTTCGTCCCGCAGGAACGCAAGCAGCTCCTCGGCTGGACCGCGATCGGCGGCCTCGTCGCCGCCCTCGCCCTCCTCGTCCCGCTGCGGGCCGGCGACCGCTCCACCTTCTGCCTCACCGCCGAGGCCCAGGCCCAGGGCCACACGGCCGCGTGCAGCTACACCGCCGACCACTTCACCCTCGTCATCCAGCTGCTCGTCCTCGGCGGCGCGCTGCTGACGGCGCTGCTCTCGCTCTCGGAGACCCGTGAGAAGCTCCCCGCCGGCGAGTACTGGTTCCTGCTGCTCTCCTCCGCCGCCGGCGCGGCCCTGCTGCCCGCCTCCCGCGACCTCGCGACCCTCGTCGTCGCCCTCGAAGTGGCCTCGCTGCCCGCGTTCGCGCTCGTTGGCCTCAAGCGCGGCGACCGCATGTCCGGCGAGGCCGCCCTCAAGTTCTTCCTCTCCTCCGTCACCGCGACCGCCGTCACCCTGCTCGGCGTCAGCTTCGTGTACGCGGCGACCGGCACCCTCCACCTCACGGAGATCGCCCAGCGCCTCGACTCCGTCCCCGGACAGCTGGAGACGCTCGCCGAGGCGGGCGTGGCCCTCACCCTCGTCGGCTTCGCCTTCAAGACGGCCGCCGTCCCCTTCCACTTCTGGGTCCCCGACACCTACGTCGGCGCCCCGCTGCCCGTCGCCGCCTACCTCTCCGTCGTCGGCAAGGCCGTCGGCTTCACCGGGCTCGTCCTCGTGACGGTCGTCGCCTTCCCCTCGTACGCGGACGTCTGGGGCCCCGCGCTCGCCGTCCTCGCAGCGCTCACCATGACCGCCGGGAACGTCGCAGCCCTCCGCCAGGTCTCCACGCGCGCGTGGAGCGCGGTCCGGCTGCTCGCCTGGTCCTCCGTCGCCCAGGCTGGCTACCTCCTGGTGCCGATCGCCGCCGCCGCGTACTCCAGCGACGACCAGATCGGCGCCACCGTCGCGTACGCCCTGATGTACGCCGTCGTGAACCTCGGCGCCTTCGCGGTCGTCGCGCTCGTCGCCCGCACCCACCCCCGGAACCGGATCGCGGACTACCGCGGCCTGTACGCCGCGCGCCCCGCCACCGCCCTCGCCCTCGGGTTCTTCCTCCTGAATCTGGCCGGTTTGCCCCCGGGTATCATCGGCCTCTTCGCCAAGGTGACCGTCTTCTCGGCGGCCGTCGACGCCGGCCTCGGCTGGCTGGCCGTGGTGATGGGTCTCAACGTCGTCATCGCGCTGTACTACTACCTGCGCTGGACGGCGCTGCTCTTCCGCGCGCCGGTGGAGGCCCCCGTCCCCCACAGGGCCTCCGTGCCGGTCACCCTGGCGATCGCGCTGACCGCCGCCGCCGGAGTCGTGCTGTCGGGCTACCCGCAGTTCGCCCTCCGCTTCGCGACGGACAGCCTCTTCTGACCCCCCACGGAACGAACCAAGGAGCAGTACCCCCGTGCTGAACGGATTCAAGGACTTCATACTTCGCGGAAACGTCATCTCGATGGCCATCGGTCTGGCTGTCGGAACCGCGTTCACGGCCGTCGTCACGGGCTTCAGCAAGGCGTTCATCACCCCGCTCATCGGTCTCGCCACCGGTTCCGTCGGTGACTTCAGCGAGGCGGAGTTCAGCGTCGGCAAGACCGTCTTCCCCTACGGCCTCGCCATCTCCGCCGCCATAGCGTTCGTCATCACCGCCGCGGTCCTCTACTTCCTGATCGTCGCCCCGCTCGCGAAGGTCCAGGACAGGTTCGCCAAGGCGGAGGCGGCCGACCCCAAGGCGGAGAAGCGAGACTGCCCCCGCTGCTTCACCGAGATCCCGGCCATCGCCACCCGCTGCGCCCACTGCACCAGCGAGGTCGAGCCCACCGCCGCCTTCCTGGCGCCGGAGAAGGTCGCGGTCCCGGCGGCCCGCTGAGGGGCCGTCCTCACCCGAACGGCCCCAGGGGCCGCCCGCCCCACCCCTGTACGGCCGGGGGAACCCGAGCCTCCCGCCTGGCGTTGACCAGTACGGGAGGGTCCACTGGACGAGTGGACCACCACGAAGCAAAGGGTTCCCCTGCCGCACCACTTGGAGGGCGTACCGTGCACCGCCGGCACAACGGGCTGAGGACCGCCGTCCTCCTCGGAGGGCTCTCCGCCCTCATCATCGTCATCGGCAGCTTCTTCGGACGGACGGGGCTGATCGTCGCGCTCGTCGTGGCGCTCGGCACCAACGCGTACGCGTACTGGAACAGCGACAAGCTGGCGCTGCGGGCCATGCGGGCCCGTCCCGTCAGCGAGTTCGAGGCCCCCGCGCTGTACAGGATGGTGCGCGAGCTCTCCACGCAGGCCCGCCAGCCGATGCCGCGGCTGTACATCTCGCCGACCCAGGCGCCCAACGCCTTCGCGACCGGCCGCAACCCGCGCAACGCCGCCGTCTGCTGCACCGAGGGCATCCTCGCGATCCTCGACGAGCGCGAGCTGCGCGGAGTCATCGGCCACGAGCTGAGCCACGTCTACAACCGGGACATCCTCATCTCCTCGGTCGCCGGAGCGCTCGCCTCGGTGGTCCTGTTCCTGGTCAACTTCGCCTGGCTGATCCCGGTCGGCCGCTCCAACGACGACGACGGCCCCGGCATCCTCGGCTACCTGCTGATCGTGATCCTGGGCCCGATCGCCGCCTCGATCATCCAGCTGTCCATCTCCCGCTCCCGCGAGTACGAGGCCGACGCCTCCGGCGCCCAGCTCACCGGCGACCCGCTCGCCCTGGCCGGCGCCCTGCGCAAGCTGGAAGCCGGCACCAAGCAGCTGCCGCTACCGGCCGAGCCGAAGATCGAGACCGCGAGCCACATGATGATCGCGAACCCCTTCGGCCCCGGCAGGGGCATGTCCAAGATGTTCTCCACCCATCCGCCGATGGCCGAGCGCATCGCCCGACTCGAACAGATGGCAGGTCCCCGCCCGTGAAGACCGTTCTCAACGTCATTTGGCTGATCCTCTGCGGATTCTGGATGTTCCTCGGCTACATGCTGGCGGGCGTCCTCCTCTGCATCACGATCATCGGTATCCCCTTCGGCCTCGCCGCGTTCCGCATCGGCCTCTACGCCCTGTGGCCCTTCGGGCACACGGTCGTCGACCGCCGCGACGCGGGCGCGGCCTCTTGTGTCGGCAACGTGCTGTGGCTGATCCTCGCCGGCTGGTGGCTCGCCCTCGGGCACATCGTCACCGGCATCGCCCTCTGCATCACGATCATCGGCATCCCGCTCGGCATCGCGAACTTCAAGCTGATCCCCGTCTCGCTGCTCCCCCTCGGCAAGGAGATCGTCCCCACGGACCAGGCGTTCGCGGCCCGCTGATGCGGCACCCGCGCTACGCGCTGGTCGCCGCCCCCGCCGACCCGCGCCCCACGGACCCGCCCCGAGCCGACCCGCGCCCCACGGACCCGCCCCGAGCCGACCCGCGCCCCACTGACCCGCCCCGAGCCGACCCGCCAGCCACGGACCTGCCCCGAGCCGACCCGCCAGCCACGGACCTGCCCCGAGCCGATCCGCCAGCCACGGACCTGCCCCGAGCCGATCCGCCCCGAGCCGATCCGACCCCCGGCGCTCCCACCCTCCACGTCCTGGCCCTCTGCGCGGACGTGGAGGGCCTCTTCGCCGAACCGGACGCGCCCGCCCGCATCCGCTACGAGCTCCGCGGCTGCGAACCGCGCGGCGAGCTCTCCCGGGCCGTCACCCAGGCGATCGTCGACGGCACCGCACCCTTCGGCACGCTCGTCGTGGACCTCCACGGCACTCTGTGGGCCCTCGCGGAGACCCGGGTCCTCGGCATGCGCGGCGACGTCGTCACGATCGAGGCGACCGGCGAGCCGAGCCCCGCCCGCCAGGCCGCCGACCCGGTCCCGTGCGGGAACCTGATCCCGGTCACGCGCGCCGCACCCGAGGAGGACACCCACACCGACGTCACCTTCGTCGGCTGCTCACCGCGCGGCGCACTGCGCGACGCCCTCGCCGCGGGCGCGCGGGAGTACCCGGAGGTCCGCTACCGAGGCCTCACCCGGATCGGAAGGGGCCACCACGAGGGCGAGGCGGGCCGGATCACCGGCTGGGCCGCCTCCACCCGCCACCGCGGCCTCGTCGACCTCACCCTCTCGTTCCCCCGTACGCGCCTGGTGCCCCCCGCGACCGGCGAGATATGGGACCTGTTCTGGCAGGCCGGGCCCACCGAGCCCGGCACCTGGAAGCGGTTCGCCGGCGCGGCCCGCGGCGAGTGGCTGGCCCGGGCCGCCGCCCACGCCCCGTACGGCGCCCCGGAGCCCGTCCCCGGCGCCACGTACCACCTCGACGGCACCGACATCGTCGACGAGGACGCGTTCCGGTGCGCGCTGGGAGAGGCCGTGCTCGGCCCCGGCCGCCGCTTACGTGCCGGAGGGCCCGGCGAGGAACTGGCCGGCGCCACCGTCGTCTGGCACCACGCCGACGTGGCCCGCGCCTGCCTGGGCGTCCTGCCCTACAGCGGGCACCGCCCCGCGACCTTCCAGGAGCTCGTCGACGAGCTCACGCACGCGGGGGTACGGCTCGTCCTCGACTGACCGCCCACGCCACGACCCCCGCCGCGATGACCCCGGACCCCACGAGGACGGAGCCGAGAGGAAGCGAGAAGGCGAGCACCGCGCACCCGGTCAACCCGAGCGCGGCGAGCGGCCGGCTCCGGCCCCCCAGGGTCCAGGCGGAGGCGTTCGCGATGCCGTAGTAGACGAGCACGCCGAAGGACGAGAAGCCGATCGCGCCGCGCACGTCCGCCGTCGCCGCCACGACGGCCACCACCGCGCCCACGGCGATCTCGGCCCGGTGCGGAACGTGGAAGCGGGGGTGCACGGCCGCGAGCCGGACCGGCAGGTACCCGTCCCGGGCCATCGCCAGGGTCGTACGGGACACCCCGAGGATCAGCGAGAGCAGCGAGCCGAGCGCGGCGACCGCCGCGCCCACCGTGACGAGCGGCACCAGCCACCGCGCGTCCGCCGCGCGGGCCGCGTCGGCGAGCGGCGCGGGGGAGTCGGCCAGGGCGTCGGGCCCCAGGACGGCGAGCACGCTCACCGCGACCGCCGCGTAGACGGCGAGCGCGATCCCGAGGGCCACCGGCACCGCGCGGGGGATCGTGCGGGCCGGATCGCGGACCTCCTCGCCGAGCGTGGTGATGCGCGCGTACCCCGCGAACGCGAAGAAGAGCAAACCCGCGGCCTGGAAGACGGAGCCCGCCACGACCTCCCCGCCGAACGCGGGAGACGACACCTCGCCGGCCCCGAAGGACACCACGACCACACCGGCGAGGACCGCGAGAACCACCGCCACGACGACCCGCGTGAGCAGTGCCGACTTCTGAACTCCCCGGTAGTTGACGGCGGTCAGGGCCACCACGGCGGCGACCGCCACCGCGTGCGCGTACGCGGGCCACACGTACGCCCCGACGGTCAGCGCCATCGCCGCGCACGAGGCGGTCTTGCCGACCACGAACGCCCAGCCGGCCAGGTACCCCCAGAACGAACCCAGGCGTTCGCGACCGTACACATAGGTGCCGCCGGAGGCCGGATAGAGGGCGGCGAGCCGGGCCGATGCCATGGCGTTGGCGTACGCGACGACGGCGGCGACCCCGAGCGCCCAGAGAAGCCCGGCCCCGGACCCGGCCGCACCGGCCGCCGGCCCGAGCGCCACGAAGATCCCCGCCCCGATCATCGAGCCGAGCCCGATCACCACCGCGTCGAAAACGCCGAGCGACCGGCGCAGTTCCTCTGCCACGCGCTTCAGCCTAGAGGGCCGTCACCAACCGGTCTCCCGCAGCGTGACGTTGAGCCGCCCGACCAGACCGAGCGCCGGGTCGGCCGTACCCGGGCGGACGACGGGAACCCCGTGATGAACCCACCGCGAGGCCCCGCCGAAGACGAAGAGATCACCGGAGGCCAGCTCGACGTCCCGATAGGGCCGCCCGCGGTTCTCCGCGTTCCCGAACCGGAAGACGCACCGGTCCCCGAGGCTCAACGACACCACCGGAGCCCCGGACCGCTCCTCCTTGTCCTGGTGCATGCCCATCCGCGCGCCGACCCCGTAGAAGTTCACCAGCGCGGTATCAGGCACGAACCCAGCACCCTCCCCATAAGCCTCGACGACCGCCTCCTGCCCCAACGCGACCAGCCAGTCAGGCAGTTCGACCCCCACCGAGTCGAGATAGCGGTACGGCTCCCACTGCCGCCCCAGGCACAGCGACCGCACCGACATGACGCCCCCGCCCGGCAGCACGGTGTGCCGGTACGACACGGGCCCGCGCCCCCACTCCCGGCAGGCGTCCACCAACTCCCGCTGCCGCGCGAGCGGCAGCCACCCGGGCACGTGCACGGCCCCGGGCGCGACGACGGCCCGCTCGCGCGGAAAGAGCCCCTCGCTCACACGGACCCCGCTGGGGCACCCTCGAGTCGCAGCAACCGCTGCTTCCGCTCCAGCCCCGCGGCGTACCCGCGCAGACTCCCGTCGGCCCCGATCACCCGATGGCAGGGCCGCACCACGAGCAGCGGGTTGCGCCCGATCGCGGTGCCCACGGCCCGCACCCCGGCCCCGGACGAGCCGACGAGCCGGGCGACGTCCCCGTAGGAGACGGTCGTGCCGTACGGGATCTCCTCCAGCGCCCGCCAGACGCGCCGCTGGAACTCCGTACCGCCGCCCAGGTCGCACGGGAGGTCGAACCGGTCCCGCCGCCCGGCGAAGTACTCACCGAGCTGCCCGGCGACCTCGGCGAAGGCCTCGGGCGCCGGGATCCACCCGTCCTCGACCTCGACGCCGCCCTTCTGCCCCGGCAGGGACAGCGAGCGCAGCACGACACGGCCCCCTTCGGCGAGCTGCCCGACCAGCAGCATCTCGCCCAGGGGGCCGTCGACGTACGCGTACACGGTCATGACTGGTTCCTCTCCCCGCACGGACCTTCCACGATCCAGTGTGCGGGGCCCGCCGACCCTCGGGCTGGCGGAATTCGGACACGAGCCTCGACGGCTCAGCGGTAGTTCACGAACTGGAGGGCGAAGTCGAAGTCCTTGCCCTTGAGCAGCGCCTGCACGGCCTGCAGGTCGTCCCGGCTCTTCGAGCTGACCCGCAGCTCGTCGCCCTGGACCTGCGCCTTGACGCCCTTCGGGCCCTCGTCCCGGATCGCCTTCGCGACCTTCTTGGCGTTCTCCTGCGAGATGCCCTCGGTGACCGACGCGAAGAGCTTGTACTCCTTGCCGGACAGCTGCGGCTCGCCCTCGACGTCGAGGGACTTCAGCGAGATGCCGCGCTTGATCAGCTTGGTCTGGAAGATGTCGAGGATCGCCATGACGCGCTCCTCGCCGTTCGCCTGCATCAGGATCTTCTCGCCCGACCACTCGATCTTGGCGTTGGTTCCCTTGAAGTCGTAACGCTGGGAGATCTCCTTCACGGCCTGGTTGAGGGCGTTGTCGACCTCCTGCCGCTCGACCTTGGACACGATGTCGAAACTGGAGTCGGCCATGACTCGTGGCTCCTTGCTCGGTTGTGGGGTACAGCCCAAAGCCTAGGGGGTGCGCCACGGCTCGAACCGCTGATCAATCCGGTGGCGAACCACCCCCGGGGATCAGGTATTGTTTACGTCGTTGCCACGGAACACCGCGAAAGCGGCTCCACGGCAGCGATCTCATGGCGATGTGCCCGAGTGGCCAATGGGAGCGGACTGTAAATCCGTCGGCTTAGCCTACCCAGGTTCGAATCCTGGCGTCGCCACGTGAAGAAGGTCCCCGGTGTTCGCACCGGGGACCTTCACTCGTTTACGGGGCCGGCCGGGCCGCGTCGTCAGTTTCCGGCCACGTCCTTCACCGCGACCGCCAGCGGCGTCGAGCCGCTGATGAGCTCCAGGGTCAGACCGGCCGTCGCCGGAGTGTCGATGAGCTCCGCGAGGACCGCCGCCACGTCGTCGCGCGGGACCATGCCCCGGCCGGTGTGGGCCTCCAGCCGGACCAGGCCGTTGCCCGCGTCGTTCGTCAGGGAGCCCGGGCGCAGGATCGTCCAGTCCAGGGTGGACCGGCGCCGGATGTCGTCGTCGGCCGCGCCCTTGGCGCGCTGGTAGGCGTCGAAGACCTCGTCGCCCTGGTGGGCCGCGTCCGCGCCCATCGAGGAGACGACCACATAGCGCCGCACGCCAGCCCGCTCCGCCGCGTCCGCGAAGAGCACCGCCGCCGCCCGGTCCACCGTGTCCTTGCGCTCCACCGAGCTCCCCGGGCCCGCGCCCGCCGCGAAGACCGCCGCGTCGGCGCCCTGGAGCACCGCCGCGACCATTTCCACCGACGCCGTCTCCAGGTCCAGGATCACCGGCTCGGCGCCCGCGTCCCGTAGGTCGTCGCCCTGCTCCGGCCTGCGGATGATCCCCGCGACCTCGTGTCCGCCCGCCGACAGCAGCCTCTCCAGGCGCAGGGCGATCTGTCCGTGTCCACCAGCGATGACGATGCGCATACTCACGACCGTACGACGGGACCGGCCGGAGGGCTCCCCGGCTCCGGCGGCTGCGGCCGCTCCGGCCGCACCTGCCGGGGCAGGTCCAGGGCGGCCGCCGAGTCGCAGTACTCCCGCACCGCGCTCGTCCGGGCCACCACCCGCCCCCGGTGCACCACGATCCGGCTGTACGCGAGGGACAGCACGCCCGCGAGCCGCTCGCCGCGCACCGCGAGGAGCTCCGCCGGGAAGCCCGCCTCCACCCGCACCTCCGGCAGCCCCATCGCCGCCCGAGCCCCCGAACTCACCGCCGCGTACGCATCCTGGGGCGGCAGCCCGCCGAGCGAGGCGAGGAGGTACGCCGCCTCCAGCGGATCCCCCCGCCCCACCGGGTTGGACACGTCCCGCAGCGCCCCGCTGCCCGCCGCGACCCGCACCCCGGCCGCCCGCAGCAGCCGCACCGGCGCCGCGCCGCGCAGCTCCGTACCCCCGCAGCCGCCCTGCGGCAGGCACACCACCGTCACCCCGGCCGCCGCCAGCTGGTCCGCCGCCCGCCGCGCCACGTCCGAGGGGAGCCGGCCGAGCCCGGCGCACGGCCCGATCGTCACCCCTGGCCGCAGCCCGCCGGCCATCGCCGCGAGCCGGGCGAGCCGGGCCGGGTCGTCCCCGTCGGTGTGCAGGTCGACGGGGCAGCCGTGCTCGGCCGCGATCTCCAGGACCGCCTCCACGTACCCCGCCGGATCCGGGTCGAGGTCCGGGCAGCCGCCGACCACCCCGGCGCCCATCTTCACCGCGTCCCGCAGCATCGCGAGCCCGTCCGCGCCCGCCGCCCCGGTGAGGAGCCGGGGCACGGCGACCGCCGTGAGGTCGGCGAGACCCCGCAGGGAGCGCCGGCCCTGGAGCACGGCCTCCAGGGGGCCGAGGCCCTGCACGTCGCCGATCCGTACGTGCGCGCGCAGCGCCGTCGCGCCGTGGCCCAGCTGGAGCAGGGCGGCCTCGGTCGCCCGCCGCTGCACCTCCTCCGGGGCGTACGAGACGGGGCCCGGGGTGTCGGCGGAGAGCGCGGTGTCGGCGTGGGCGTGGGGTTCGGCGGCGGCGGGCAGCAGCAGATAGCCGGCGAGGTCCACGCGGGAACCGCCGACGGCGCTGAGACTGCCGGCCGTCCCCACGGCCTCGATCCGCCCGCCCACGAGCCGGACGTCCACGGTCCGGCCGTCGGTGAGGCGGGCGTGGGAGAGCAGGAGCGAGGTCGAGTCGGCGGTGGTGGCGGCCCCGTCCTCGGGCGGCTGGGGCTGCTTGCTGTCGGCTGACATCGGGCTCCTCAAGGCTCCTCAAGATCAAGATCGCGCAAGTGGGGCAGAGCCTAGGGCGGCTCGGACCGACCTTCGAGGAGGAGCGCAATAGTCGTACCGATGAGTCCACGAGTGGCGTACGTGACGCCTGGTGAGAGCCCTCGCGGACCCCGGACGAGGGCCTTCGCGGAGGCGCGCGGAAACGGATTTGGGCGATGGGCGGGAGACCGTGTAATGTCTTCCTCGCTCGCCCCAATAGCTCAGTCGGTAGAGCGTCTCCATGGTAAGGAGAAGGTCTACGGTTCGATTCCGTATTGGGGCTCTGGTGAGAAGGACCCCGCCCTCGGGCGGGATCCAGATCATCAAAGCGGTGTAGCTCAGTCGGTAGAGCAAGCGGCTCATAATCGCTGTGTCACCGGTTCAAGTCCGGTCACCGCTACACACGGTAGCCGATTGTGGGGTCGGTCCTTCGATCGGCTACTCTTTTATGCGTTCATCCGTCCCATCCGTCCAAGGAGCACTCACGTGGCTGCCACCGACGTCCGCCCGAAGATCACGCTGGCCTGCGTGGAGTGCAAGGAGCGGAACTACATCACCAAGAAGAACCGGCGTAACAACCCGGATCGCATGGAGATGAAGAAGCACTGCCCCCGCTGCAACTCGCACACTGCACACCGCGAGACGCGCTAAACAGGCTCGTACACGAGGCCGTCCCCACTAGGGGGCGGCCTCGTGTCGTTTCTCGGCAGCACCCAGCAACATCGGCAATGAATCCTGGAGGTATCGAGTCCATGGCGCTCGACCAGTCCTTCGTGGGCCGGACCTATCCGCCCACCCCGGCCTACGAGGTCGGCCGCGAGAAGATCCGCGAGTTCGCCGAGGCGATCGGTGACGCCAATCCCGCGTACACCGACACCGAGGCCGCCAAGGCGCTCGGTCACTCCGATGTGATCGCCCCGCCCACCTTTGTGTTCGCCATCACGTTCAAGGCGGCCGGCGCGGTCATCGAGGACCCGCAGCTCGGGCTCGACTACAGCCGCGTGGTCCACGGCGACCAGAAGTTCGCCTACACCCGGCCCGTGCGCGCCGGGGACCGGCTCTCGGTCACCTCCACCATCGAGGCGATCAAGTCCCTCGCCGGCAACGACATCCTGGACATCCGCGGCGAGGTCCACGACGCCTCCGGCGAGCACGTCGTGACCGCCTGGACGAAGCTCGTCTCCCGCGCACCCGAGGGGGCCTGACCATGACCGCCAAGATTGCCTACGACGAGGTCGAGGTCGGCACCGAGCTGCCCGCGCAGTCCTTCCCCGTGACGCGCGCCACACTCGTGCGGTACGCCGGCGCCTCCGGGGACTTCAACCCCATCCACTGGAACGAGAAGTTCGCGGTGGAGGTCGGCCTCCCGGACGTCATCGCCCACGGCATGTTCACCATGGCCGAGGCGATCCGCGTCGTCACCGACTGGGCCGGCGACCCCGCCGCCGTTGTCGAGTACGGCGTCCGCTTCACCAAGCCGGTCATCGTCCCCAACGACGACCAGGGCGCCCTCGTCGAGGTCAGCGCCAAGGTCGCCGCGAAGCTGGACGACCGGAAGGTGCGGGTCGACATCACCGCGACGAGCGCGGGCCAGAAGGTCCTGGGCATGTCGCGAGCCGTGGTCGAGCTCGCCTGAGACGCGGAGCCCCGTATCCCCCGACGTCGTCAGGGGGTACGGGGCTTTCTCGTACCCTTGAGCCCGTGCAGCCACTCCACGACGCCCCCCTCGCGCCCCTGACCACCTTCCGGCTCGGCGGACCCGCCACCCGGCTCGTCACCGCCACCACCGACGACGAGGTGGTCGCGGCCGTCCGCGAGGCCGACGCCGCGGGCACCCCGCTGCTGATCATCGGCGGCGGCTCCAACCTGGTCATCGGGGACAAGGGCTTCGACGGCACGGCGCTGCGCATCGCCACCACCGGCTTCGCCCTGGAGGGCACGCGCCTGGAGCTCGCCGCGGGCGAGGTCTGGTCGGACGCCGTGGCGCGGACCGTCGAGGCCGGACTCGCCGGGATCGAGTGCCTGGCCGGCATCCCCGGCTCGTCCGGCGCGACCCCCATCCAGAACGTCGGCGCGTACGGGCAGGACGTCTCCGCCACCGTCACCGAGGTCGTCGCCTACGACCGGCGCGCCGAGGAGACCGTCACCCTCACCAACGCGGAGTGCGCCTTCTCGTACCGGCACAGCCTCTTCAAGGACGAGCCCGCGCGGTACGTGGTGCTGCGGGTCCGCTTCGAGCTGGAGGACGCGGACGGGATGTCGGCGCCGATCAAGTACGCGGAGACCGCCCGCGCCCTCGGCGTCGAGGCGGGGGACCGGGTGCCGCTCGCCCGGGCCCGCGAGACCGTGATGCGGCTGCGCGCCGGCAAGGGCATGGTCCTGGACCCGGAGGACCACGACACCTGGTCCGCGGGCTCCTTCTTCACCAACCCGATCCTGACGGTGGGGGAGTACGAGACCTTCCTCACGCGCGTGGCCGGACGGCTCGGCCCCGACGTCACCCCGCCGGCCTTCCCCGCCGGCGAGGACGGCGCCGTGAAGACCTCCGCGGCCTGGCTGATCGACCGGGCCGGGTTCACCAAGGGGTACGGCTCCGGGCCCGCCCGGATCTCCACCAAGCACACGCTCGCCCTCACCAACCGGGGCGAGGCGACCACCGAGGACCTCCTCGCCCTCGCCCGGGAGGTCGTCGCCGGGGTGCGGGACGCCTTCGGCATCACCCTCGTCAACGAGCCCGTCACCGTCGGCGTCACGATCTAGGGCTGTCAGTACGCGACGCCCACGCCCTGCTTGACCGTCTCCGGGGCGTCGATCATCGCCAGCATCGCGTGGGCCACGTCCGCGCGGGCCAGCGTGCGGCCACGGGGCGGATTGCCGCCGACGACCGTGCGGTACCGGCCGGTGAGCGGCTTGTCCGTCAGCCTCGGCGGGCGGACCGAGGTCCAGTCGGTGGCGCTCGCCGCCAGCGCGGACTCCATCACCCGCAGATCGGCGTAGATGTCCTTCAGGACGCTGTTGATCAGCGCGAGGGCGGCCTTGTCGAGCACCCCGTCGCCCGCCGCGGCGGGGCCCAGCGGGGCCGCGCTGACCACCAGGAGGCGGCGCGACTTCTCCGCCTCCATGGCGGTGAGCACCGAGCGGGTCAGCCGGGCGGCCACGCCCGCGTCCGCGCGCGTCCGGGCTCCGAGGCCCGAGAGCACGGCGTCCCGGCCCGCGACCGCGCCGCGCAGGGCCTCCGGGTCGGAGAGGTCGGCGCGGAGGACCGCGAGCCGCTCCCCGGTGACCGCGAGCCGCGCCGGGTCCCGCACCACCGCCGTCACCTCGTGGCCCGAGGCCAGCGCCTGGCGGACGATCTCCCGGCCGATGCCGCCGGTCGCACCGAAGACTGTGAGCTTCATGTCGCACCCTCCTGGGGTGGGTAAGTGTTCACTCACCCCCAGGGTGGGTGGATACTCACTCACGCGTCAAGCGTGGCTGGAGGATGCATGGAACAGAGACCGACCCGCGTACGGATCGTCGACGCCGCGCGCGACCTCATGCGGACGGCGGGGCTCGCCCGCACCACGACCAAGGAGATCGCCAAGGCCGCCGGCTGCTCGGAGGCGGCGCTCTACAAGTACTTCGCGAGCAAGGAAGAGCTCTTCCTGACCGTCCTCGACGAGCGGCTGCCCCGCCTCGGCGGGCTGCTCGGCGCGCTCGCCGCCGACCCCGGCAGCAGTACCGTCGAGGACAACCTCACCGAGATCGCCCGGCAGGCCGCCCTCTTCTACGAGGAGAGCTTCCCGATGGCCGCCTCGCTCTACGCCGAGCCGCAGCTCAAGGCCCGCCACGAGGAGGGCGTGCGCCGGCTCGGCGCCGGCCCGCACAAACCCGTCGAGGGGCTCACGGCCTACCTCCGCACCGAGCAGCGACTCGGCCGCGTCGCCGCCGACGCCGACCCGCGGGCAGCCGCCGCCCTCCTCCTCGGCGCCTGCGTCCAGCGGGCCTTCGCGTACGAGATGGCGGAGGACGGCCCCGGGCCGCTCGACGACTTCGCCCGCTCGATCGCGCGCACGCTGATGCGCGGGATCGGCTGAGGACCGGCTGAAGGGCCGATTGAAGACCGGCTGAGGACCGGCCTGAAGGACCCGCCGACGGATCAGTCGGCGATCCAGTCGTCGATCCCCGCCAGCAGCTTCGCCCGTACGCCCTCCGGGGCCGCCGAGCCCCGCACCGACTGCCGGGCCAGCTCCGCCAGCTCCGCGTCCGTGAAGCCGTGGTGCCGGCGGGCGATCTCGTACTGCGCCGCGAGCCGCGAGCCGAAGAGCAGCGGGTCGTCCGCGCCCAGCGCCATCGGGACGCCCGCCTCGAAGAGCGTCCGCAGCGGTACGTCCTCGTGCCGCTCGTAGACACCGAGGGCCACGTTCGACGCGGGGCAGACCTCGCAGGTCACCCCCCGCTCCGCGAGCTTCCGCAGCAGCCGGGGATCCTCCGCCGCCCGCACCCCGTGGCCGATGCGCGAGGCCCGCAGGTCGTCCAGGCAGTCGCGTACGGAGGCGGGGCCCGTCAGCTCCCCGCCGTGCGGGGCCGCGAGCAGACCGCCGTCCCGCGCGATCGAGAACGCCCGGTCGAAGTCACGGGCCATCCCGCGCCGCTCGTCGTTGGAGAGCCCGAAGCCGACCACGCCCCGGTCCGCGTACCGCACCGCGAGCCGCGCGAGCGTCCGCGCCTCCAGGGGGTGCTTCATCCGGTTCGCGGCGACGAGCACCCGCATCCCGAGCCCGGTCTCCCGCGAGGCCGCGTCGACCGCGTCGAGGATGATCTCCATGGCCGCGATGAGCCCGCCGAGCAGCGGGGCGTACGAGGTGGGGTCGACCTGGATCTCCAGCCATCCCGAGCCGTCCCTGACGTCCTCCTCGGCCGCCTCGCGGACGAGTCGCCGGATGTCGTCGGGCTCGCGCAGGCAGGAGCGCGCGATGTCGTACAGGCGCTGGAAGCGGAACCAGCCGCGTTCGTCGGTCGCCCGCAGCTTGGGGGGCGTACCGCTGCTCAGCGCCTCGGGAAGATGGACGCCGTACTTGTCGGCCAGCTCGATGAGCGTCGTGGGCCGCATCGAACCGGTGAAGTGCAGGTGCAGATGGGCCTTGGGCAGCAGGGTGATGTCGCGTGAAACGTGCTCCATCGACTGATACTGCCGCACCCGAATGGACGAAGGCACCCCGTTTCCCCGATCGGGACCTTGCTAGAACGCAAAAACGGGCCCCGGTTCCGAAGAACCGGGGCCCGTCAGGTCGTGCGAGGGGATCAGACGGTCGCCTCGGCCAGCAGCTTCTGGATCCGGGACACACCCTCGACCAGGTCCTCGTCGCCGAGCGCGTACGACAGACGCAGGTAGCCGGGGGTGCCGAAGGCCTCGCCCGGGACGACCGCGACCTCGGCCTCGTCGAGGATCAGGGCCGCGAGCTCGACCGAGGTCTCGGGGCGCTTGCCGCGGATCTCCTTGCCGAGCAGCCCCTTCACCGACGGGTACACGTAGAACGCGCCCTCCGGGGTCGGGCAGAGCACGCCCTCGATCTCGTTGAGCATCCGCACGATGGTCTGGCGGCGCCGGTCGAAGGCGCGCCCCATCTCCGCGACGGCGTCCAGGTTGCCCGAGACGGCGGCGAGCGCGGCGACCTGCGCCACGTTGCTCACGTTGGACGTGGCGTGCGACTGCAGGTTCGTCGCGGCCTTGACGACGTCCGTCGGGCCGATGATCCAGCCCACCCGCCAGCCGGTCATCGCGTACGTCTTGGCGACGCCGTTGACGACGATGCACTTGTCGCGCAGCTCCGGCATGACCGCCGGGAGGGAGACCGCGGAGGCTCCGCCGTAGACCAGGTGCTCGTAGATCTCGTCCGTGAGGACCCACAGGCCGTGCTCCACGGCCCAGCGGCCGATCGCCTCGGTCTCGGCCTCGCTGTAGACGGCGCCGGTCGGGTTCGACGGGGAGACGAAGAGGACGACCTTGGTCTTCTCCGTGCGGGCCGCCTCCAGCTGCTCCACCGAGACCCGGTAGCCGGTGGTCTCGTCGGCGACGACCTCCACCGGGACACCGCCCGCGAGACGGATCGACTCGGGGTACGTCGTCCAGTACGGCGCCGGGACGATGACCTCGTCGCCCGGGTCGAGGATCGCGGCGAAGGCCTCGTAGATCGCCTGCTTGCCACCGTTGGTCACCAGGATCTGGGAGGCGTCGACCTCGTAGCCCGAGTCGCGCAGCGTCTTGGCGGCGATCGCGGCCTTCAGCTCGGGCAGACCGCCGGCCGGCGTGTAGCGGTGGAACTTCGGGTTCCTGCAAGCCTCGACGGCCGCCTCGACGATGTAGTCGGGGGTCGGGAAGTCGGGCTCACCGGCGCCGAAGCCGATCACCGGGCGGCCGGCGGCCTTGAGGGCCTTGGCCTTGGCGTCGACGGCGAGGGTGGCGGACTCGGAGATCGCACCGACGCGGGCGGAGACCCGACGCTCGGTGGGAGGGGTAGCAGCGCTCATACGGCCCATCGTCCCAGACCGGATCCGAGCCGGGCACACAGGTTTCACGGACCGGACAGGAACGGTCAATACCGGTCGTACGCCCGTCCGAGGGCAGGTCGGCGCGGTTTCTGTTCGACGCGGACCCCCATCACCACGTATGCTCACTGCTCGTTGGCCCGCACCGACCACATCTCACGATGCGGTAGGTTGAGGCACACCAACAAAGGGTCGTAGCTCAATTGGTAGAGCACCGGTCTCCAAAACCGGCGGTTGGGGGTTCAAGTCCCTCCGGCCCTGCTACACACACCGCCAGGTGTTGTGCGCATGTACGTACTTCATTGCACCGCCGTGCGGCTCCATCCCGGGCGCGGCACGGCCGACCCGGAATCAGGTGAGAGATCGTGACGGACGCCGTAGGCTCCATCGACATGCCTGATGCCGACGACGAAGCCGCGGACGCGAAGAAGAAGGCCCGTAAGGGCGGCAAGCGCGGAAAGAAGGGCCCTCTGGGCCGTCTCGCGCTCTTCTACCGCCAGATCGTCGCTGAGCTCCGCAAGGTCGTTTGGCCCACGCGCAGCCAGCTGACGTCGTACACCACTGTGGTGATTATCTTCGTCGTCATCATGATCGGCCTCGTCACCGTGATTGACTATGGCTTCCAGGAAGCAGTCAAGTACGTCTTCGGCTGACTTTTTGTTCCACCCCATCTGTATCGCAGGAAGAAGCAGCCACCGTGTCTGACGCGAACCTGAACGACGCCTTCGAGTCCGAGTCCGCCGAGGACGAGCTGGACATCGTCGAGGCCGCCGACGAGGACCAGGCCGACGCTGCTGACGACGCTGCGGGCGAAGCCGCCGAGGAAGCCGCTCTCCACGTCGAGGACGAGGAAGAGGCGGAAGCCGAGGAGTCCGACGAGGACGCCGAGGCCGAGGTCGAGGAAGACGAGTCGGACGAGTCCGAGGACTCCGACGACGACGAGTCCGTCGAGGCCGAGGACGCCGCGGACGAGACCGAGGAGGAGGCCGAGCCGGCCGCCCCGGTCGACCCGGTCGCCGCGCTCCGCGAGGAGCTCCGCACCCTCCCCGGCGAGTGGTACGTCATCCACACCTACGCCGGCTACGAGAAGCGCGTGAAGGCCAACCTCGAGCAGCGTGCCGTCTCGCTCAACGTCGAGGACTTCATCTACCAGGCCGAGGTCCCCGAGGAAGAGATCGTCCAGATCAAGGGCGGCGAGCGGAAGAACGTCAAGCAGAACAAGCTTCCCGGCTACGTTCTCGTCCGCATGGACCTGACGAACGAGTCCTGGGGCGTCGTCCGCAACACCCCCGGCGTCACCGGCTTCGTGGGCAACGCCTACGACCCGTACCCGCTGACCCTGGACGAGATCGTCAAGATGCTCGCCCCGGAGGCCGAGGAGAAGGCCGCCCGTGAGGCCGCGGAGGCCGAGGGCAAGCCCGCTCCCGCCCGCAAGCTTGAGGTCCAGGTTCTGGACTTCGAGGTCGGTGACTCGGTCACGGTCACGGACGGTCCCTTCGCGACCCTCCAGGCCACGATCAACGAGATCAACCCGGACTCGAAGAAGGTCAAGGGCCTCGTCGAGATCTTCGGTCGCGAGACCCCGGTCGAGCTGAGCTTCGACCAGATCCAGAAGAACTGATCTCACCGTCTTCCGACCAGGTCAGAGTGGCTCTTACAGCCGCTCTGACCTGCTCGGTTTTTAGCCGCACGTCCATACCCGTTATCGTTGTGCGGTATGCCTGCATCCGGATGACCGGAAGGCGGGCTGAACACTCTCACTAGGACCCGGAGAGAGCAATGCCTCCCAAGAAGAAGAAGGTCACGGGGCTTATCAAGCTCCAGATCAACGCCGGTGCGGCGAACCCGGCCCCGCCGGTCGGCCCCGCGCTCGGTCAGCACGGCGTCAACATCATGGAGTTCTGCAAGGCCTACAACGCCGCGACCGAGTCGCAGCGTGGCATGGTCGTGCCGGTGGAGATCACGGTCTACGAGGACCGCAGCTTCACCTTCATCACCAAGACTCCGCCGGCCGCGAAGCTGATCCTCAAGGCCGCAGGTGTGGACAAGGGCTCCGGCGAGCCGCACAAGACCAAGGTCGCGAAGCTCACGGCCGCTCAGGTCCGCGAGATCGCCACGGTCAAGCTGCCCGACCTGAACGCCAATGACCTGGACGCCGCGTCCAAGATCATCGCCGGTACCGCCCGCTCCATGGGCATCACCGTCGAGGGCTGATCAACCCCCTTGTGACCTAGTGGTAGGGCCCGCGCCGGCCCGCACCACGACTCCATACCTGAACCAACAGGAGAAGAAGTGAAGCGCAGCAAGGCTCTCCGCGCCGCGGACGCCAAGATCGACCGGGAGCGTAACTACGCCCCCCTCGAGGCCGTCCGTCTGGCGAAGGACACCGCCGCCACGAAGTTCGACGGCACCGTCGAGGTCGCCTTCCGCCTGGGTGTCGACCCGCGCAAGGCCGACCAGATGGTCCGCGGCACCGTGAACCTCCCGCACGGCACCGGCAAGACCGCCCGGGTCCTGGTCTTCGCGACCGGTGACCGTGCCGAGGCCGCGATCGCCGCTGGCGCCGACATCGTCGGCTCCGACGAGCTCATCGACGAGATCTCCAAGGGCAACCGCCTGAACGAGTTCGACGCCGTTGTGGCCACCCCGGACCTCATGGGCAAGGTCGGCCGCCTCGGCCGCGTCCTCGGCCCGCGTGGTCTCATGCCGAACCCCAAGGTCGGCACCGTCACCCCCGATGTCGCGAAGGCTGTCAACGACATCAAGGGCGGCAAGATCGAGTTCCGCGTCGACAAGCACTCGAACCTGCACTTCATCATCGGCAAGGTCTCCTTCGACGAGACGAAGCTGGTCGAGAACTACGCCGCGGCCCTGGACGAGATCCTTCGTCTGAAGCCGTCCGCCGCCAAGGGCCGCTACATCAAGAAGGCGACCCTGACGACGACGATGGGCCCCGGCATCCCGCTGGACTCCAACCGCACCCGTAACCTCCTCGTCGAGGAGGACCCGGCCGCGGTCTGAACCTCACCGGTTCGCTGAGTGGTCGACAGGCCCCCGCCTCTCCTCGGAGAGGCGGGGGCCTGTTCTTTGTTACGGTTCAAGAAACCGTAAAGACGTTGATCAAGGGGTGGGGAACACTCATGAACATGTCCGCATGGAAGCGCGCGGGCGTCGCCCTGACGGCCACGGCCGTCGTGGTGGGTGTCGCGGGATGTCAGGACGGCGGTACGAAGGCGGCCGACGCGCCGGCGAAGCCGCGGACGCAGAGCCTGGAGGACGTCACCAAGGTCATCCAGGCCGCGTACACGAAGACCTCCGAGGCCAAGGCCGCGAAGATCCGGATGACCATCGAGATGACGGGGGCCGGCCCGGGCTCCGGCACTACCACCATGACCGGTGTGCAGGGCTGGGACCCGGCCGCGATGGACGTGACAATGTCCGGCGGCATGTTCGCCGGCGCGGACGCCGCCGGAATGCCCGAGAAGATCCGCATGATCATGCGTGACAACGTCATGTACATGGACATGGGTGCCGAGCAGGCCGCCGAGATGGACGGCAAGCGCTGGATGAAGATGGACTTCGCGGGTCTCGCGAAGGGGTCCGACGCCGTCCTGGGGAAGCAGATGTCGCAGGGCCTGGGCGGTATGAACCAGGACCCGGCCCAGCAGCTCGCGCTCCTCCTGGAGGCCCCGGGCATCAAGCACATCGGCCCGGAGAAGGTCGAGGGCGTCGACGCCCAGCACTACAAGGGCGCGATCGCCTTCGAGGACATGCTGAAGGCCAACAAGGCCTTCGACGGCATGCCGAAGGCGGACCGCGAGAAGCTCGTCACGACGATGAGGGAATCGGGGATCAAGGGCTACGACACCGAGCTCTGGGTCAACGGCGACGGCTACCCGGTCAAGATGGTCGTCGGCATGAAGCTGCCCGAGGGCACGATGAACATGACCGCCTTCTACTCCGACTACGGTACGAAGACGAGCGTCCAGGTCCCGCCGGCCAAGGACACCGTCGACCTCATGGAGATGCTCAAGGGGATCGGCGCGGGAGCCGGCGAAGGCCTCGGTCAGGGCTGATTTGCCCGAACCGCACCCCGTCACGTACGCTTCCACAGAAGCCAAAGACCGCTGGTCGTTGCCGCTCCCACTCGGGTTCGGTGGCCGAAGGATTCGCTGAGATGCGAACGACCCGCGCAGGTGACTGTGGATGAGTTCCCGGATCTTCGTGATGCGGTCGAGCCAAGCCCCGTGCGCCTGCGCCGGGGCGTTTTGTTTTGTTCAGCCCCTTCCGCGCGGTCCCATCACCCGGAAGGAGGCCGACGCTCATGGCAAGGCCCGACAAGGCTGCCGCGGTAGCCGAGCTCAAGGACAAGTTCCAGAGCTCGAGCGCCGTTGTGCTGACCGAGTACCGGGGTCTCACCGTCGCGCAGCTCAAGACGCTGCGTCGTTCGCTCGGTGAGAACGCCCAGTACGCCGTGGTGAAGAACACGCTGACCAAGATTGCGGCCAACGAGGCCGGGATCACCTCGCTCGACGACCAGTTCACCGGTCCGACGGGCGCTGCCTTCATCACCGGTGACCCGGTGGAGTCGGCGAAGGGTCTTCGTGACTTCGCCAAGGAGAACCCGAACCTCATCATCAAGGGCGGTGTCCTTGACGGTAAGGCGCTGACCGCCGATGAGATCAAGAAGCTTGCGGACCTCGAGTCCCGCGAGGTTCTGCTCAGCAAGCTGGCCGGCGCGTTCAAGGGCAAGCAGTCTCAGGCTGCCTCGCTCTTCCAGGCGCTGCCGTCGAAGTTCGTCCGCACTGCGGAAGCGCTTCGCGTCAAGCTCGCCGAGCAGGGCGGTGCCGAGTAATTCGGCTCGCGCATTGATCCGCGCCGCCTAGCGCGCGGGTCTCAGCGGGCCGTTACGCCCGCCTCTCTATACATCCGGCACCTGCCGAATTAGTGGAAGGATCGCCCATCATGGCGAAGCTCTCTCAGGACGACCTCCTCGCCCAGTTCGAGGAGATGACCCTCATCGAGCTCTCCGAGTTCGTGAAGGCGTTCGAGGACAAGTTCGACGTCACCGCCGCCGCGGCCGTCGCCGTTGCCGGCCCGGGCGCCCCGGCCGCCGGTGCCGAGGCCGTCGAGGAGCAGGACGAGTTCGACGTCATCCTCGAGGGTGCCGGCGACAAGAAGATCCAGGTCATCAAGGTCGTGCGCGAGCTCACCTCCCTCGGCCTCAAGGAGGCCAAGGACCTCGTCGACGGCACCCCGAAGGCCGTCCTCGAGAAGGTCGCGAAGGACGTTGCCGAGAAGGCCGCCGAGTCCCTCAAGGCCGCCGGCGCCTCCGTCACGGTCAAGTAAGACCGTTTCGGCTCGCTGAGCTGACTCCTGCCCCCGTGTAACGCGAGGGCACCGAAAGGCGATCACCCTTCTGGGTGGTCGCCTTTCGGCGTTCCCCGGGAAGGGCGTGGCGGGGCCCCCGAGGGCCGCCGGAGGCGGAGTATGGTGATCTTCGCCGTGCGCCCCGCAGACCGGGGGGCCTTGACGAACCGCACGCAGCGCGCAATTCTCAGGACGCGTCGTCACAACGATCCGTATCCGAGGCATGGATCGACGGCTGAACGGGCAGTATCGAGGTGCGCCACACGGCGCGAGGTACCGCGGAGTTGAGAGCAACGAGGGTCGCGAATTACTCGCCCTGGACATCAGTGAGCCAAGTGGCTACACTGACCCTTTGCGCTGCCTGTTAGCTGCCCCCTGCCCGTCACCAGGGGCATACCTTCGCATCCGCTTCGTGGACCGACCCCGTCTGAACTGGCCTTTCAGCCATCTCAGGAAAAGTCTGCCGTGAAGCGATGCTGAGGGACCGGTACGCGCGTAGTGAGTCCGAGCCCTCGGAAGGACCCCCTCTTGGCCGCCTCGCGCAACGCCTCGACCAATACGAACAACGGCGCAAGCACCGCCCCGCTGCGCATCTCCTTTGCAAAGATCAAGGAGCCCCTCGAGGTTCCGAACCTCCTCGCGCTGCAGACCGAGAGCTTTGACTGGCTGCTCGGCAACGCCGCCTGGAAGGCTCGCGTCGAGGCTGCCCTTGAGTCGGGACAGGACGTCCCCACGAAGTCCGGCCTGGAAGAGATCTTCGAGGAGATCTCGCCGATCGAGGACTTCTCCGGGTCGATGTCGCTGACCTTCCGCGACCACCGCTTCGAGCCGCCGAAGAACTCGATCGACGAGTGCAAGGACCGTGACTTCACGTACGGTGCCCCGCTCTTCGTCACCGCCGAGTTCACCAACAACGAGACCGGCGAGATCAAGTCCCAGACGGTCTTCATGGGTGACTTCCCGCTCATGACCAACAAGGGCACCTTCGTCATCAACGGCACCGAGCGTGTCGTGGTGTCGCAGCTGGTCCGATCGCCGGGTGTCTACTTCGACTCCTCGATCGACAAGACGTCCGACAAGGACATCTTCTCCGCCAAGATCATCCCGTCCCGGGGTGCCTGGCTGGAGATGGAGATCGACAAGCGCGACCTGGTCGGTGTCCGCATCGACCGCAAGCGCAAGCAGTCGGTCACCGTTCTGCTGAAGGCTCTCGGTTGGACCACCGAGCAGATCCTGCAGGAGTTCGGCGAGTACGAGTCCATGCGCGCCACCCTGGAGAAGGACCACACCCAGGGCCAGGACGACGCGCTGCTCGACATCTACCGCAAGCTGCGTCCGGGTGAGCCGCCGACCCGTGAGGCCGCTCAGACGCTGCTCGAGAACCTCTACTTCAACCCGAAGCGCTACGACCTCGCGAAGGTCGGCCGCTACAAGGTGAACAAGAAGCTCGGCGCCGACGAGCCGCTGGACGCCGGCGTGCTCACCACCGATGACGTCATCGCCACCATCAAGTACCTGGTCAAGCTCCACGCGGGCGAGACCGAGACGGTCGGCGAGAACGGCAACGAGATCGTCGTCGAGACCGACGACATCGACCACTTCGGCAACCGTCGTCTGCGTAACGTCGGCGAGCTCATCCAGAACCAGGTCCGCACGGGTCTGGCTCGTATGGAGCGCGTCGTCCGCGAGCGGATGACGACCCAGGACGTCGAGGCGATCACGCCGCAGACCCTGATCAACATCCGCCCGGTCGTGGCGTCGATCAAGGAATTCTTCGGCACCTCGCAGCTGTCGCAGTTCATGGACCAGAACAACCCGCTGTCGGGTCTGACGCACAAGCGTCGTCTCTCGGCGCTGGGCCCTGGTGGTCTGTCCCGTGAGCGGGCCGGCTTCGAGGTCCGAGACGTGCACCCGTCCCACTACGGACGCATGTGCCCGATCGAGACCCCTGAAGGCCCGAACATCGGTCTGATCGGTTCGCTCGCCTCGTACGGCCGCGTCAACGCGTTCGGCTTCATCGAGACGCCGTACCGCAAGGTCGTCGACGGTCAGGTCACCGACGAGGTCGACTACGTCACCGCCGACGAGGAGGACCGCTTCGTCATCGCGCAGGCCAACGCCGCGCTCAACGACGACATGCGGCTCACCGAGAACCGCGTCCTGGTGCGTAAGCGTGGCGGCGAGGTCGACTACGTCCTGCCGGCCGAGGTCGACTACATGGACGTCTCGCCGCGCCAGATGGTGTCGGTCGCGACCGCCATGATCCCGTTCCTCGAGCACGACGACGCCAACCGTGCCCTCATGGGCGCGAACATGATGCGTCAGGCCGTCCCGCTCATCAAGAGCGAGGCGCCGCTCGTCGGCACCGGCATGGAGTACCGCTGCGCCACCGACGCCGGTGACGTGCTCAAGGCCGAGAAGGACGGTGTCGTCCAGGAGCTGTCGGCCGACTACGTCACGGTCGCCAACGACGACGGCACGTACATCACGTACCGCCTGCACAAGTTCTCCCGCTCCAACCAGGGCACCTCTGTGAACCAGAAGGTCGTCGTGGACGAGGGCGACCGCGTCATCGAGGGCCAGGTCCTCGCCGACGGTCCCGCCACCGAAGACGGCGAGATGGCGCTCGGCAAGAACCTCCTCGTGGCGTTCATGCCGTGGGAGGGCCACAACTACGAGGACGCGATCATCCTGTCGCAGCGCCTCGTGCAGGACGACGTCCTCTCCTCGATCCACATCGAGGAGCACGAGGTCGACGCCCGTGACACCAAGCTCGGCCCGGAGGAGATCACCCGGGACATCCCGAACGTCTCCGAGGAGGTCCTCGCCGACCTCGACGAGCGCGGCATCATCCGTATCGGTGCCGAGGTCGTCGCCGGCGACATCCTCGTCGGCAAGGTCACGCCCAAGGGCGAGACCGAGCTGACGCCGGAGGAGCGCCTGCTCCGCGCGATCTTCGGTGAGAAGGCCCGTGAGGTCCGTGACACCTCGCTGAAGGTGCCGCACGGCGAGATCGGCAAGATCATCGGCGTCCGCGTCTTCGACCGCGAGGAGGGTGACGAGCTTCCCCCGGGCGTGAACCAGCTGGTCCGCGTCTACGTCGCCCAGAAGCGCAAGATCACCGATGGTGACAAGCTCGCCGGCCGTCACGGCAACAAGGGTGTCATCTCCAAGATCCTTCCGATCGAGGACATGCCCTTCCTCGAGGACGGCACGCCGGTCGACATCATCCTCAACCCGCTGGGTGTCCCGTCCCGAATGAACCCGGGACAGGTCCTGGAGATCCACCTCGGCTGGCTCGCCAGCCGCGGCTGGGACGTCTCCGGTCTCGCGGACGACTGGGCGCAGCGCCTCCAGGCGATCGGCGCCGACCAGGTCGCCCCGGGCACCAACGTCGCCACCCCCGTCTTCGACGGTGCGCGTGAGGACGAGCTCGCGGGTCTGCTGAACCACACCATCCCGAACCGCGACGGCGAGCGCATGGTGCAGCCGACCGGTAAGGCGAGGCTGTTCGACGGCCGCTCCGGCGAGCCGTTCCCGGACCCGATCTCCATCGGGTACATGTACATCCTCAAGCTCCACCACCTGGTCGACGACAAGCTGCACGCCCGGTCGACCGGTCCCTACTCGATGATCACCCAGCAGCCGCTGGGTGGTAAGGCCCAGTTCGGTGGCCAGCGCTTCGGTGAGATGGAGGTGTGGGCGCTTGAGGCTTATGGCGCCGCGTACGCCCTCCAGGAGCTGCTGACGATCAAGTCCGACGACGTGACCGGCCGCGTGAAGGTCTACGAGGCCATCGTCAAGGGCGAGAACATCCCTGAGCCCGGCATCCCCGAGTCCTTCAAGGTGCTCATCAAGGAGATGCAGTCCCTGTGCCTCAACGTGGAGGTGCTCTCTTCGGACGGCATGTCCATCGAGATGCGCGACACCGACGAGGACGTCTTCCGCGCAGCGGAGGAGCTCGGTATCGACCTGTCCCGGCGCGAGCCGAGCAGCGTCGAAGAGGTCTGACGGGAGTCCGGACCGGGGGTTCAGCGATGAACCCCCGGCCGGCCCCAGGACCCCCGTTCCAGACCCCAAGACTTACAACCCTGAGAGGGATTGACGCATAGTGCTCGACGTCAACTTCTTCGACGAGCTCCGGATCGGTCTGGCTACCGCTGACGACATCCGTCAGTGGAGCCACGGCGAGGTCAAGAAGCCGGAGACCATCAACTACCGCACGCTCAAGCCCGAGAAGGACGGACTCTTCTGCGAGAAGATCTTCGGTCCGACCCGGGACTGGGAGTGCTACTGCGGCAAGTACAAGCGTGTCCGCTTCAAGGGCATCATCTGTGAGCGGTGTGGCGTCGAGGTCACCCGCGCCAAGGTGCGTCGTGAGCGGATGGGCCACATCGAGCTCGCCGCTCCCGTCACCCACATCTGGTACTTCAAGGGCGTCCCGTCGCGCCTCGGATACCTGCTCGACCTCGCCCCGAAGGACCTCGAGAAGGTCATCTACTTCGCGGCGTACATGATCACGTTCGTCGACGACGAGCGTCGTACGCGTGACCTGCCCTCGCTCGAGGCGCACGTCTCCGTCGAGCGTCAGCAGATCGAGAACCGTCGCGACTCCGACCTGGAGGCCCGCGCCAAGAAGCTCGAGAACGACCTCGGCGAGCTCGAGGCCGAGGGTGCGAAGGCCGACGTGCGCCGCAAGGTGCGCGAGGGTGCCGAGCGCGAGATGAAGCAGCTGCGCGACCGTGCGCAGCGCGAGATCGACCGTCTGGACGAGGTCTGGTCGCGCTTCAAGAACCTCAAGGTCCAGGACCTTGAGGGCGACGAGCTCCTCTACCGCGAGCTGCGTGACCGCTTCGGCACGTACTTCGACGGTTCGATGGGTGCGGCTGCTCTGCAGAAGCGCCTGGAGTCCTTCGACCTCGAGGAGGAGGCCGAGCGCCTCCGCGAGATCATCCGTACCGGCAAGGGCCAGAAGAAGACCCGTGCGCTCAAGCGCCTCAAGGTCGTCTCCGCGTTCCTGCAGACCGCGAACAGCCCCAAGGGCATGGTTCTCGACTGCGTGCCGGTCATCCCGCCGGACCTGCGTCCGATGGTGCAGCTGGACGGTGGCCGCTTCGCGACCTCCGACCTGAACGACCTGTACCGCCGCGTGATCAACCGCAACAACCGTCTGAAGCGACTCCTTGACCTCGGCGCGCCCGAGATCATCGTGAACAACGAGAAGCGCATGCTTCAGGAGGCCGTGGACGCCCTCTTCGACAACGGTCGTCGTGGTCGTCCGGTGACCGGTCCCGGTAACCGTCCTCTGAAGTCCCTCAGCGACATGCTGAAGGGTAAGCAGGGTCGTTTCCGTCAGAACCTGCTCGGCAAGCGTGTGGACTACTCCGCGCGTTCCGTCATCGTCGTCGGTCCGCAGCTGAAGCTGCACCAGTGCGGTCTGCCGAAGGCCATGGCGCTGGAGCTCTTCAAGCCGTTCGTGATGAAGCGCCTGGTCGACCTGAACCACGCGCAGAACATCAAGAGCGCCAAGCGGATGGTCGAGCGCGGCCGCACGGTCGTGTACGACGTCCTCGAAGAGGTCATCGCCGAGCACCCGGTTCTGCTGAACCGTGCGCCCACGCTGCACCGCCTCGGCATCCAGGCCTTCGAGCCCCAGCTGGTCGAGGGCAAGGCCATCCAGATCCACCCGCTCGTCTGCACCGCGTTCAACGCGGACTTCGACGGTGACCAGATGGCCGTGCACCTGCCGCTCTCCGCGGAGGCGCAGGCCGAGGCCCGCATCCTGATGCTGTCCTCGAACAACATCCTGAAGCCCGCCGACGGCCGTCCGGTCACGATGCCGACCCAGGACATGGTCCTCGGTCTGTTCTTCCTGACCACCGACGGTGAGCTCCGTGACACCAAGGGCGAGGGCCGCGCGTTCGGCTCCACGGCCGAGGCGATCATGGCGTTCGACGCCGGCGAGCTGGCGCTGCAGTCCGAGATCGACATCCGCTTCCCCGTCGGCACCGTCGCTCCCCGCGGCTGGGTTCCCCCGGTCACGGAGGACGGCGAGGACAGCATCGCCGCCGGTGAGTGGCAGCAGGGTGACTCGTTCCGTCTGCGGACGACCCTGGGTCGCGCGCTCTTCAACGAGCTGCTGCCCGAGGACTACCCGTTCGTCGACTACTCCGTCGGCAAGAAGCAGCTCTCCGAGATCGTCAACGACCTCGCCGAGCGCTACCCCAAGGTCATCGTGGCGGCGACGCTCGACAACCTGAAGGCGGCGGGCTTCTACTGGGCGACCCGTTCCGGCGTCACCGTGGCCATCTCCGACGTCGTCGTTCCCGAGGCGAAGAAGGAGATCGTCAAGGGCTACGAGGCGCAGGACGAGAAGGTCCAGAAGCAGTACGAGCGCGGCCTGATCACCAAGGAAGAGCGCACGCAGGAGCTCATCGCGATCTGGACCAAGGCGACCAACGAGGTTGCCGAGGCGATGAACGCGAACTTCCCCAAGACGAACCCCATCTTCATGATGGTTGACTCGGGTGCCCGAGGAAACATGATGCAGATGCGTCAGATCGCCGGTATGCGTGGTCTGGTGTCGAACGCCAAGAACGAGACGATCCCGCGTCCCATCAAGGCGTCGTTCCGTGAGGGCCTCACCGTCCTCGAGTACTTCATCTCCACGCACGGTGCCCGTAAGGGTCTGGCTGACACCGCCCTGCGTACCGCCGACTCGGGTTACCTGACCCGTCGTCTGGTGGACGTCTCGCAGGACGTCATCATCCGCGAGGAGGACTGTGGCACCGAGCGCGGTCTGAAGCTGCGGATCGCGGCCAAGGACGAGACCGGTGTCCTGCGGAAGACGGACGACGTCGAGACCTCCGTGTACGCGCGGATGCTCGCCGAGGACGTCGTCGTCGACGGCAAGGTCATCGCGCCGGCCAACGTCGACCTGGGTGACGTGCTCATCGACGCCCTCGTCAACGCGGGCGTCGAGGAGGTCAAGACCCGTTCGGTCCTGACCTGTGAGTCCGCCGTCGGTACCTGTGCGTTCTGCTACGGCCGTTCGCTCGCCACCGGCAAGCTGGTCGACATCGGTGAGGCGGTCGGCATCATCGCCGCCCAGTCCATCGGTGAGCCCGGTACCCAGCTGACGATGCGTACCTTCCACACCGGTGGTGTGGCCGGTGACGACATCACCCAGGGTCTGCCCCGTGTCGTCGAGCTCTTCGAGGCTCGTCAGCCCAAGGGTGTCGCCCCGATCTCGGAGGCGGCCGGCCGCATCCGTATCGAGGAGACCGAGAAGACCAAGAAGATCGTCGTCACCCCGGACGACGGCACCGACGAGACGGCGTTCCCGATCTCGAAGCGTGCCCGTCTGCTCGTGGGCGAGGGCGACCACGTCGAGGTGGGCCAGAAGCTCACCGTGGGTGCCACCAACCCGCACGACGTGCTGCGCATCCTCGGTCAGCGCGCGGTCCAGATCCACCTGGTCGCCGAGGTCCAGAAGGTCTACAACTCGCAGGGCGTGTCGATCCACGACAAGCACATCGAGATCATCATCCGGCAGATGCTGCGCCGCGTGACGATCATCGAGTCCGGCGACGCGGAGCTGCTGCCGGGCGAGCTCGTCGAGCGCTCGAAGTTCGAGACCGAGAACCGTCGTGTGGTCACCGAGGGCGGTCACCCCGCCTCCGGCCGTCCGCAGCTGATGGGTATCACCAAGGCCTCGCTCGCCACCGAGTCGTGGCTGTCGGCGGCGTCCTTCCAGGAGACCACCCGGGTTCTGACCGACGCGGCGATCAACGCCAAGTCGGACTCCCTGGTCGGCCTCAAGGAGAACGTCATCATCGGTAAGCTCATCCCGGCCGGTACGGGCCTCGCCCGCTACCGCAACATCCGGGTCGAGCCGACCGAAGAGGCCAAGGCCGCGATGTACTCGGCCGTCGGCTACGACGACATCGACTACTCGCCGTTCGGCTCGGGCTCCGGCCAGGCCGTTCCGCTGGAGGACTACGACTACGGTCCGTACAACCAGTAAGTAGTGCGAACCGAAGGGCGGTCACCCCGATTGGGGGGTGGCCGCCCTTCGGCGTTTCAGCGCGCGGCCAGTTCCCAGACCGCCACGAGCACGCCGGCGCTCGCCGTGAGCGCGGCGATGCTGGCCAGCGGCCAGCGGGCGCGCTCCAGCGCGTCGAGCCGGGCCTCGTGGTCGGCCAGCTGTTTGTCGGTCTGGTCGCTGCGCTGCACGAGCAGCGCGAGCGAGCCGTCGACGCGGGCGAAGCCGGCCTCCAGGGTGCCCCTGAGGCGTTCCAGTTCGAGGGCGACGGCGACGGGGTCGTTCGGATCAGACTCGGTCATCGGCACCACCCGGCGAGCTGCGCAGCCAGGACGGCAGAAGGTTCTGCACCAGGTCGAGGGCCATCACCCGGGCCAGTCCGCCGGCGACGGCCAGCGCCCCCGCGACCCAGGGGAGGGTCGCGGGGACGCCGGACGCGTCGACGATGGCGGGGAGCACGACGGCGATGCCGACGGCGGACTGGAGGACGGTGCGGGCCGTGCGCTTGGCGGCATCGGACATCGGGGGTCTCCTCTCGTGCGGGGCTACTTCGCGTACGGGACCTTCAGCGCGTTCCAGGAGGCGGCGCCGGGCACACCGTCGGCGTCGGAGCCGCGGAAGCCGAGCTTGTGCTGCCACCTGGCGTAGCTGCGCCGGTCGGCCTCGCTCCAGCGGGGACCGGGGCCGACGGCGTACGCGGAGCAGCCCTCGGCGACGAGCCGGCGGCCCATCGCCGTGATGACCGGGGAGCTCGTCTCCTTGCGGAAGAACGAGGTGCCCGGGAAGGGCTGGTAGCGGGGGGCGGGCTTGGCCGGGACCTGCTTTCCGGGGGCCGGCTTGACGGCCGGGGGGTTCTTGACGGGGGCCGCGGCGAGCCGCTCCTGCACCCGGTCGCGCAGGCCCGGCATGGCGAAGCCCTTGGGGTCGCTCTTCCAGTCGGACCACTCCAGGTGGCCGATGACGGACTTGGCGCCCCATTCGTGGGCGCGGCAGAGGGCGGCGGAGACCCGCTCGACGGCGTCGAGCTGGGCGGCCGGCCAGGGGTCGGTGCCGTTGCCGAGGTTGACGCACTCGAAGCCGTAGAAGCGGGCGTTGCCGTCGACGGCGTTGCCGCTGCCCTGGTGCTCGCGCGGGGCGGGCGGCCGGACGCCGTACGTCTCGGTGACGACGGCCTGGAGGACGGACGGATCGCCGCCGCCTGCGTGGTTGGCGCGGCCGCTGCCGACGAGGTGGACGGTGCCGTCCTTGGCGATCACTCCGTGGCAGAGGGGGCCGGGGAGGCCCTCGTAGCCGTTGAAGCACATCTCCACGGAGGAGGCGGTGCCGGTGGAGACGGTGTGGTGGATCATGACGCCCACCACGGGGCCCCAGGCGCCGGCCTGGTTGCGGTTGTGGGTGCGCCAGCCGGGGTGTTCGACGACGGTGACGCCTTCGGCGCGGAGCGCGGCGACGAACCGGTCTGCGGGGAGGGGAGTGGCCATCGGTTGTCCTCCAGACATGCGGGAGCCCCGGCCGTGGGGGCGCGGGGCGGGCGTACGGGGGGGCGTGGGGCGTGGTGACCTCGGTGACCCCTGTGGGCCGGTGGGCCGGGCCTGCTTACGGGGCGGGTGCGGGCTCCGGTGCCGGCTCGGGCTCAGGGGCCGGGGCCCAGGTGGCGCAGAGCGAGGCGTAGGCCGCCCGGCGGGCCTCGAAGTCGGCGAGCGCGGCGGTGACGGCCCGCTGGACGGCGGTCGGGTCGGCCACGACGGGGACGCCGTCCTTCGCCTCGACGACGGCCAGGCCGTAGCCGCGCAGGGTGGCGTCACCCGTGCCGGTCCGGGAGAACTCCGCGCTGACGTACACCGACGGGTACTGGCCGGTGATCGGGTCCAGCTCCAGGGCGTAGCCGAGACCGGAGTCGTAGACGCGTACGGAGAGGGTGTGGCCGCCCTCGGTGACGGAGGCGCGGCCGGCGTAGTCGATGGCCACGCCCCAGGGCTGGGTGGGGTCGATGTTCATGGTGTGCTCCTCGATGGCCTCGTCGGCCGCGGTGGGCGGACGGTCAGGTCTGGGTGCCGTACATGCTGATGGGCTGGGCGTACACCGTGCCGGTGCCGGTCACATGCGCGTGGATCTCGACGGTCATGACCTTGCCGAACTTGGTCCCGAAGTCGGTGAACGGCAGCAGACCGGTGTAGTCGAAGGTCTGTCCCGCGGCGACGGTCGGGCCGAACTGCTGGCCGTCGACCATGACCATCACCTCGCCGGTCGCGCCGCTGGACACCTTCGTGTACATCGCCAGCCGCATCTTGGGCTGCCAGATCGGGTTGAAGGACCGGGCGATGGGGGTGAAGGCCGTGCTCGTGGTGGACGGCCACTTCGCCACGTTCAGGTGGTCCACCGGCGGCATCAGCTGCAGCCACGGCCGGGCGAGGCCGCCGGTCACGAGGTCGTCCGCGAAGAGCTCGTGGCTGTAGTCGTCGAAGACCCGCAGGACCGGCTTGTTGGTCTTGGGGGCGTTCGGGTCGGGGCGGATCTCGTTGAGGACAGGACGGGTGTTGACCGCGGTGGACAGCGCCTGGATGCGGCGTTCCATCTGGATCAGCCGGTCGATGATGTCCTCGGGCAGCAGTGCCATCAGACCCCCTCAAGTGCGAGTTCGGCGGTGTCGGGGCGGCCTCGCTCGGCCGGCCGGACCTTGACGCCGACGATGCGGTAGCGGGAGTCGAAGCCCGTCGGGTGCCACTCGTCGGTGATGCGGATGCGGGCGGTGCGGCCGAGGAGCGCCGGGGGGACGATCCCGCCGAGCCGGATGCTGATCTCGGGGATCTGCACGGACCCGGTGGGTCCCGCTTCGACCGCCGCCTGGGCGAGCGAGTTCAGCGTGGCCTTGTCGCTGATCTCGTTGTGGTCCGAGGACAGGTCGAGCTGGGGCCAGAGGTCCGGGAGCGGCGTCCTTCGCCGGGCGAGCTCGGACAGCGTCGGCCGGGACTCGGCGCCGGCGTTGCTGTTGGTCGAGGCGCCGCGGGCCAGGGCCTCGGTCCCGCCGCGGGTGGCGTCGTCCGGAAGGGAGTACGACAGGATCGTGCCGGGCCGGTCGAAGACCATGTCGGTGGCGCCGGTGCGGATGGGCTTGCCGAGCCGGAGCTGGCGGATCCGCCTGCCGTCGCTCGGATCGCGGTAGACCAGGATCTGGTATTCGGCGCCTGTCTCCTGGGCGCCGAGCTGGTCGAGCGCCTCCTGGTAGGAGGTCTCGTCGCCGTACCGCCAGGAGGCCGTCCGCAGGACGCCGGACATCTCCTTCTCGTCGCCCACGTCGATCGAGCTGTCGTTCAGGCCGGCCGACAGGCTCTGCCAGAGGCTGCGGGCGATGACGAACTGGTCGGTCGGCTGGGTGAACACGGATGCGAACTCGTTCGTACGGATGCGGCGCCGGGCCGCGTACGAGTCGAAGGTGGAGGCCTGGATGCCCAGGGTCACCACACCTCGGTCGCTGGACTGCAGGTTGGTGGTCCAGACGATGCCGCCCCACCACAGGTCTCCGCCGCGTTCCAGGTAGACCGTGGTGCGGCCCGGCTTGATCTTGTGAGCCCGCTCGGCGATGGTGCGGTCGGGGATGGGGACGGTGCCGGACAGGGAGCCGGCCCGGCCGATGTAGTCCTCGAACGAGACGTCCCGCAGCGGCAGGATGTCGATCGTCGTGTCGGTCCAGAGGTCGCAGAAGATGGCCCGGTAGGGCGTGTCGAGTGCCATGGGACAGCCCCCTTACAGGATGTAGGTCGCGGAGACGCGGATGTTCCGGCCGTTGACGAGGGCGCCGTTGGCCGACCAGGTGCGCAGGCTGACCTGGCCGGTGGGCGAGACGTAGGCGCCGCCGTTGCCGAAGCCGTCGCAGGCGGAGGCCTCGTAGTCGAAGGCCGGGCGCCATCCGGCGGGCAGGGTGCACAGCGGCTCGTCGGTGACGTTGCCGGCGCTGTCGGCGTAGATGGTGGCGCCGTTACGGGTGACGGTGACGAGGATGGTCGCGAGGCCCCGCGAGCGTCGGGCGGAGAAGGCCACCACGGTCCAGCCGGCCAGCGCCGTCACGCCGCTGTTGGTGGTCTCCACCTCCACCGGCGGCTGGTAGGTGGCCCAGGAGGTGCCGTTCCAGCGCTGGATGGTGCCGTTGTTGTCGCGGAACTGGCCGGTGTAGCTGCCGACGGAGAGCGCCCCGCTGGGGGCGATGCCGCCGACCTCCTTGGGGTAGGCGACCCAGCCGTTGCCGTCCCACCGCTGGAGGTGGTGGGCGTTGTCGTTGTCCTGGTACTGGCCCGGGTAGGAGCCCGGCACGCCGGCGTTGTTGTACACGGGCAGGATGCCGCCGACCCCGACGAGGGTGGTGCGCAGGTCGGTCAGGGCCCCGCCCGCCCAGTTGATGCCGCCGGTGCCGGCCGAGGTGCCGGCCGGCACCTTGACCGAGAAGAGGGCGAGGGAGAGCGGGGGCGCCTCCGGCGCGGACGGCTGGGCCTTCGGCTCGCCCCTGATGATCTCCAGGGCGGCTTCGCTCTTGGTCAGGTTGTCGAACTCGTCGTCGTACACGCGCAGGACGACGAGGTCGACGCGCGGGTTGACCGGATCGCCGTCGCCGAAGGTGAGGACGGTCTCCGCGTCGAGGGTGACGGGGTAGGCGCCCTGGTTGTCCGGGCCCTGGATGACGGCGCGCCCGGCGTAGACGGTCGCGCTCATCGGGCCGCTGGAGGCCATCGAGAGGCCGTTGACCCGGTACTTTCCGTCGACCGAGCCGGGCAGGATGCCGGAGCGCGAGGCGAGCGGGTTGACCGGGGTGGTCGCGCCGTGGGCGGTGAGGCGGGTGGTGACACGGGTCTGCCCGGTCGGCGGGAGCCAGCCGCTGCGCAGTGCCATGGTGTTCTCCTGTCGGGGTGGTGGGATCCGGGTTACGGCAGCGGGTCGACCTTGATGAAGGTGTTGTCGAAGCCGGCCTTGAGGACGGGCGTGGTGGGGGAGTTGACCCGGAAGAAGGCCGTGAGCGTGTACGTCGCGCCCGCGGTCAGGCCCGACTGGCGGTAGGAGCTGGACACCGAGGTCATGTGCTGGCTGGCGGCGAGCGCCGCGTAGTCGTCCTCGAGGTCGCTGATGACCGTGGCGCCCTGCGTGAGCTTGAGCGCCATGAACGCGTAGTTGTCGTAGCTGGTCGACCGCATCTTGCAGCCCCAGCTGATGACGACCGCCCTCGACGGCGGGGCGGTGAAGTTGAGCGTGAGCGGGTTGGTGGTGCGGCCCGCGAGCGTCGAGGTGTACGTGGTCGACGTGGTGTCGCCGTAGTCGCGGTTGTCGATGAAGTACGGGCCCGCCACGACCGGGACCCATGTGGTGCCGTCCCAGCGCTGGAGCCGGCCGGTCGTCGAGTCGCGGTACTGGCCCGTGTAGCTGGCCGGTGTGCTGGACGCGGAGTTCGGGATGATGCCGCCGAGCGTCGACGGGTACGACACCCAGGCGCCGCCGTCCCAGCGCTGGAGCGTGCCGGCCGCGTCCTGGTACTGGCCCGGGTAGGCGCCCGGCAGGACCGCGCCCTCGACCGGGAGGATGCCGCCGAGGGCGACGACCGGGGTGCGGAGGTCTTCGAGCGCCGTGTTCCAGGGGATGCCGCCGTTGCCGGCGCTGGCACCGGCGGGGACGGTCACCTTGTACAGCGGGAGGCAGCGCGCCGGGACGAGCGGGGTCTTCGGGGTCTGTTCGGCGGCGCCCTGGATGATCTCGATCGTGGCCTCGGTGCGCGTCCCGCCGTCGTACAGCTTGTCGTAGACCCGCAGGACGAGGAGGTCGATGCGGTTGTACGTGGCGTTGCCCGGTGCGAAGGTCACGACCTCGGAGTTCGGCAGCGTCACCGGGAAGACGCCCTGGGAGATCTCGCCCTGGATGACGGCCCGGCCCTCGGAGACGGTCGCCGACATGGCGGCGGAGCCGAAGGTCCAGAAGCCGGCGAGGCGGTGCTGGCCGCCGTACGAGCCGGGCAGGATGCCGGAGCGGACCTGGACGGGGTTGGTCATGGTGGTGACACCGGTCTGGGTGAGCCGGGTGTCCTCGCGGGTCTGGCCGGTCTCGTTGACCCAGCTGCTGCGCAGGTTCATGGGGTTTCTCCGTTCGGGGAGTCGGGGAGTCGGGGGGCGGTTCAGCGGTGGGGGGCGTCAGGACCTGACCCATTCGGCGGAGAGGTTGCAGGCGTAGCCCGAGCCGCCGAGGGTCTTGATCGCCGCGGTGTGGTTGTGGAAGCCGGCGAGCTGGAGGGTCTCGCCGGCGACGAGCCGGATGATCCCGCTGCCGCCCACGGAGATGGCGCCGTTGCCGGCGGGGGTGAGCCAGGTCAGCCGGGACTGTCCGACGCCGGCGACGACGACGCGGGCGCCGCGCATGCCGGTCTGGGACTCGTTGGCCCAGGTGGCGTGGGCGTTGACCCGCCACCAGCCGGTGCGGGGCACGGTGTAGGTGGTGTTCGAGGACCAGGCGGCGGCGTCGTCGACCTCGACGGTGGGCAGGGTGAGCACGGTCCAGGTGTTGGGGGAGACGCTCTGCTGCTGTCCGGTCAGCCACTGCGTGGCCGCGAACAGCACGGTCGAGGCGCCCTGGACGTACTGCCAGCCGGTGCCGTTCCAGCGCTGCAGCGCACTGCCGTTGTCCCGGTACTGGCCGGTGTAGGCGCCGCTGGCCGTGGTGCTCGGGGCGATGCCGCCGATCGCCTTCGGGTACGAGACCCAGGTCGTGCCGTCCCAGCGCTGGAGCAGGCTCGCCGAGTCCCGGTACTGGCCGACGTAGGCGCCCTTGAAGCCGCTGGTGGGCATGATGCCGCCGAGCGCGACGACCGGCCAGTGCAGGGTGGTGACGGCGGTGCTCCAGGCGATGCCGCCGGTGCCGGCCGAGGTGCCCTTGGGGACCTTGATCGTGTAGAGCGGGATCGTGCTGCCCGCCCCGGACTGCGGGACGGAGGGGGTGGCCTCGGGGGTGCCCTTGACCAGCCGGATGACCACCTCGGTGGGGGCCGCCTGGTCGTAGAGCTCGTCCACCACGGCCAGTTCGATCAGGTCGATCCGGTCGTACTGCGGGTCGCCGTCCCCGATCGTGAAGCTCTCCGGCGCGGTGGCGGCGACGAGGTAGGCGCCCTGGGCGGTGTCGTTGCCCTGGACGATCGCGCGGCCGGTGCCGATGGTGGCCTGCATCGGCGTGCTGCCGGTCAGGACGAAGCCGCCCGGGACGATGCCCGCCCGCGAGCGCAGCGGGGTCTCGTCGGCACTCTGGCCGCTGGGGGTGAGCAGGGCGGCGAGGGTCAGGCGGGTGTCCTCGCGGGTCTGGCCGGTGGACTGGAGCCAAGCGGCGCGTACGGTCATGGGGTCACCTCTCCGAAAGGGGTCGGGTCGGGGCGTGTCGGGGTGGTTGGTGGGCGGAACCGCCGGCGGCCGGCGCCCGAAGGGCGGACGGCGGGCGCGTCCTTGTCGCACAAGGGCGCCGGCGGCCGGCGGCGGACGCGGTCAGCGCGCCCCGGTCACCACTCGGCGCTGCGCCAGCGCACGGTCATCAGCGCGGCCTCGGTACCGGATTCGGGCCGGAAGGACAGGTCGGTGCGACCGGGGTCGAGCACGAACAGCTCTTCCGGGGTGGAGTCGGCCATCGCGGTGTGCAGGCGGGACGCGGAGTTGTTGAGCGTGACCGTGCCCGCGCGCGTGTCGATGACGAGTTCGTCGCCGACGGTCAGGTCGATCGCGTACCGCAGCCGGCGCCTGCTGACCCGCTCGGTGACGGTCGGCATGGAGCAGGGGCCGCGGAAGACGATGACCGGGTGGACCGGGGCCGAACCGGCGTTCTCGACGACGGCGTCACCGGTGCTCTTGGCCTGGCCCCAGGAGAGCGGCCAGGTCAGCGGCCAGACGAGGCCCGACTCCGGCTGCGGGGGACTGGTCGTGGCGGTCTGCTCGTTGACGGCGTACCGGCGCGGGTCGGAGGCCAGCCACTGGACCGACATGCGGGAGCTGCCCTGGGTGGCGAAGCCCTGGTCGGCCGGGACGACGCGCTGGGCGATGCGGGCGCGGACGGTGAGCAGTTCGCCGTGCAGCCGGACGGTGAGCCACCGCTCCTCGTCGAGGAGGGCGAGCGACTGCCGCAGGGCGCGGACGGCGCTCGCGGTGCCGCCGTACTCCGGCATCAGCACGATCGTGCCGCCGACCTTGCGCGGCTTGGCGTAGCGGGCGCCCGGCCAGGCGCCGTGGGAGGTGGGACGGTCGGCGTCGGCGGAGTCGTACTCGGGCAGGTCCTCCCAGCCCGACAGGCCGGACTTGTCGACGGCGAAGGGGGTGCCGGGGCCGATGAGAAGCCCGGCCCACTGCATCTGCCCGTCCTGGGTGATGAGCGAGCCGGGCGCGAGGTCGGCGGAGTAGGAGTTTCCTGCGTACGGGGTCGTGGTCTCGGCCATGGGGCCGTCACCTCACTTGGGATGGGGGTCGGCGGTGGGCGGACGGGCGCGGGCTGAGGCGCGGGCGTCAGCGGGCGGCGGTCGCGAGGAAGAGCAGGTCCTCGGCGGTCGACCGGGGACCGGCGCCGGGCTCCTCGTGGAAGTCCCGGATGCGGTGCGGCCGCGGGAGCGGCTCGGTGAGGGCCGGGACGCGACGGTTCTCCAGCTGGGAGAGCGAGTCGATCCGGTAGTCGTCCGCGGTGCCGGCGGAGACGATGCCGCCCTCGGCGAGCAGGGGGAGCTTGTCGAGTTCGACGCCGAACTTCTTGCCGGTGAGGGGGATTTCGAAGCTGAGCTTGTTGAGCCCGTCGATGATCCAGTTGGCGAAGGCGATGAGACCGTTGATCGGTCCCTTGACGACTCCGAGCACGGTGCTCAGCGCGCCCTCGATGAGGTCGCCGATGCCGTTCAGGGCCTTGCTCACGGCGTCCTTGGCCGTACGGAAGAAGCCCGGGATCTTCTCGGTGATCCACTCGGCGACCGGCCGCACGGCGTCCTTGATGCCGCCCATGGTGCGGGAGGCGATGCCGCGCAGCGCGTTCGATGCGGAGCTGACGGTGGAGCCGATCCTGGAGATGCCGCCGATGGCCGATCCGACGATCCTGAGCGCGGTCTTGAAGAGGGTCAGATACGCCTTGACGTACGTCCCTATCGCCTTGCCCAGGACCTTCATGAACGGCTGGATGAACTTCCAGACCGCCTGGAAACCCTTCAGTGCCTGCTGGAAGACCTGCTTGATGATCCGCTGACCGGTCTCGGAGTTGACGGCCAGTTCGATCAGGTACGCCGCGATGGGCACGATCAGGCCGACGAGGAAGCCGAGCGGGTTGGCCCGCATGGCGACGTTGATGGCCGTCATGGCGATGGAGGCGATGGTCATGACCGTGCCGAAGGTGCTCATCATGGTCGCGATGACGTCCGTGATGGGGAGCAGCGGCAGCAGGATGCCGAGGATCGCCCCGACCCCGGTACCGATCTTGCCGGCGGCGCCGCGGGCCTTGCCGGCGGCGGTGCCGATCCGCTTGACGCCGGCGGGGGCGCTGGAGCGGCGGATCTTGCCCATGGCGGTGGCGGCGCCGGAGGCGTTCTGGCCGAGGGTGCGGAGGGGGGTGCCGACGTTACGGGCGGCGTCGGCGAGGGCGCTGAAACCGCCCGTCGCGCGCTGGACGTTCTGCCGGAGCTTCTTCAGCGAGCCGTCGACTCCGACCAGCCCCTGCCGCACGTTGTTCATCGGAGCGACGGCCAGGCGGAAGTTCGGAGCGACGGCGAGCGCGGCGCTCATGCGCGTGCTCCACGCGCCTTCACGAGGTACATGAGCGCTGCGGCGGTGGCGTGCGGGTCACTGGTCCGGGCCGCGTGGTAGTGCTCGATGTGCAGCCCGGCACCGGCGCCGGGGCCCTGCTGGCCGCCCTGCCCCATGCGGGCGCGGCGGGCGGTGGAGGCGAGCAGCCGGTCCAGCTTGGAGAGCGGGAGGACGGCCTCGGCCTCGCCGGCCTCGGCGAGGATCGCCGGGACACCGCCGTGGCGGGGCATGACGACACCACCGGTGGCGAGCATGGGGATGGTCGGCAGGTTGACGCCGAAGGTCTTGCCGCCGACGACGGGGACCCAGCCGGGCACGCTGACCTTGACGCGGTTGAGGCTGCCGATCATCGAGTTGATGAGGCCGATGACGGCGTTGATCGGGCCCTTCACGCCGCTCTTGATGCCGTCGAACGCCCGGGACGCGATGTCCTTGAGGCCGTTCCAGGCGGCCGACATCTTGTCCTTGACGGCGGTGAACGCCTTCGGGATCGCGGTCTTGACCCAGTCGACGATCGGCATGATGACGGCCTTGATGCCGTTCCAGACCGTGCTGATTACGGCCTTGATCGCCTTCATGACCGTGGTGATGACCGTCTTCCAGATCTTCACGTAGGTCTTGATGACGGTCGCGACGGCCTTGACGACGGTGGAGATGGCCTTCTTGATGCCGTTCCAGACCGTCTTGATCAGGGCGCCGGCCTTTTTCATGATCGGCCCGACGGCCTTCATGACGGAGCTGATCACGGACTTGATGGCGCTGAACGCCTTCTTCAGGACCGTCTGCATCGTCTTCGAGCGGAGCGCCATCTCGACGATCGTCTCGATGAGCGGCATGAAGAGTTCGAGCAGCCGGACGAGGAAGTTGCCCTTCATGGACTTGTTGAGCTTGTCCTGGCCCTTGGCCGCCTTGCCGGCGCCGGACTCGTACTTGGAGAGCTTGCCGCCGGCCGACTGGGCGGTGTCGCCGGCCTTCTTCATGGCGCGCTCGGCCTGGTCCGAGGCGGTCTTCAGGTTCTTGAGCTGGGTGGTGGAGCCCTGGGCGTTGGTACGGAGCGTCTTGAGCTGCCCGGACGCGGACTTGCCGGCGTCGCCGACCTTCTTGACCGAGGTGCCGGCGCCGGACGCCTGCGTCTTGAGGTTGCGCAGGGAGTCGGACGACTTCTTGAGGGAACTGACGAGAGACATGGGTTACCTCCTTTCGGGGTGGGTGGGGGTCAGCCGGAGGAGCCGGCGATCGTCTGGTCGAGGTTGGTGATCGTGCCGCGGAGGTCCTGGAACTTCTTGCGCAGGGTCTCGGTCTTGTTGGTGAGCTCGCCCATCTTTCTGGCCGTACTGGCCAGGCCGGACTCCTTGTTGAGCTTCTCGACGCTCCCGGCGACTTCCTTCAGCGCCGGGCGGTCGACCAGCTTGACGGCTTCGCTGATCTTCTCGACGCCGTTCGCCGCCTTCGTGGCCTTGCGCTCGCTCGGCAGCTTGCGGAAGGACTCCAGGAACGTGGGGGCCAGCTTGTCGAACCTGTCCACCGCCTTGTTCAGTGGAACGAGCTGCTCGCGCAGCTTCCGTGCCCGCTCGGCGTTGGCCGGGTCGCTCACGAGATCCGCGAGGCTGGTGCCGCCGTTCCAGACCCGCTGCTCGCGCGCTTTGACATTGCCGAGCGCCTCGCGCTGCCAGCCGCCGTCAGCGTTCTTGGTCCAGACCCGCTTGTTGTCGTCGCCACGAGCCTGTGCATCCCGCCACCAGTTGACGATCACGCCCCTGATGGCGGGCAGCAGGGTGACCAGGGCCATGCCTCCGAGGGCCGCGGCGAGCCAGAGCTGCCACTGGACGTCGGCGCCTTCCTCCTTGCTCTCGTACCACTTCTCCCACGCTGCGGCGATGCCGCCGAGGAACGGCGTGGCCTCCAGGAGTTCGACGTTCCTGTTCTTCGTGACCTCCGTGTGGATTTCCTTGATCTGCTGGACGATGGGGAGGAAGAAGCTCTCCGTGGTGATCCTCGGGACGACGTCGATCAGGTGCTTCTTCAGCGCGGAGGCGACCGCCGCGGTGGTGTCGATGAACGGCTTCTCCTCCTTGGTCGTGGCGTCCTTGTTTTCGATCGTGTACTTGACCTCTTGGTTGGCCTCGGCGAAGAGGGCCTTCTTGAGGTCGGCGATCTCGGTGGAGAGCTCGTCGGGGGTTTTTGCCATGAGTTACTCCGCTTCCGGCCGGTGTGGGCCAAGCGCCGAAAAGCCCCCGCCGCAAAACCTCGGCAGGGGCTCGTTCGTCTGGGGCAGCGGGAGGCGGCTAGGCGTTCTCTTCCCGGCGGGATCCGCGCCGCACCGTCGCGAGGGCGTCGTTCCAGCCGGCCGAGTACGCGAGGGTCTCGTAGCGGGAGACCTCGGCGTACAGGCTGCCGAGCAACGCTCTCTTGTCGAGGGGGACGGGTCCTTCGAGGAGCTGGCGGAGGCGGTCCTGGAGCGGGATGTGCGGTCGCGATGCCTCTGCCTGCTGAGTCATGGACGCCTGCCTTCCGGTTGCTTGCCCGTGCGTGTGTGGCGGCGCCGCGGAGTGAGGAGCGGGGGCACCACATGTGTTCGAACTGCTGTGCGAACAGAGTGTGGAACATCTGTTCGAGGTTTGTCGAGCGGGAAACACCTGACGGCGTGTCTTTTGGCTGGTTCCCCGAACGTGTTGGCGGCTGATCGGAGCTTCTGTTCGACCGGGTAACCTGGAGGACGCGTTCCTTGGGCCCGACCATCTCGGGGGGCGAGGGGCGCGAGGGGCGCGCGGGGACCCCAGGGGGCTGGAAGGCAGTACTGACGCATGGACACGGAGCCGGGAGCGAACCCACGGGAGCGAGTCGTCGACTGGCTTGCGAACCACCCCGATCTGCCCCACCTCTTCGCACGCCTCTCCGAGCTCGTGCACGTCCATGGGTACGCCCCCGAGGACCTCGTCGTGATCCCCCGGAGCGAGGTGGACCGCCGCGAGACGACCGCCTTCACCTCCGGCTGGGCCGAGGCCGTGTCCGACGAACTCCCGCGTATACGCCGGGAGTACGAGAAGCGTGTCGCGGACGCCTACGCCCAGGGGCAGGGTGACGCGCGTGGAATCCGCCGCCCCCAGCGCCGGCTGGACGGCGGTCAGGACGGTGCCCGGGTCATCACGCTCCCCTTCGCCCGTCTCCTCGAACCTCCGGCCGCCGTCGTCGAGGCCGAGGAGCGCGTACGCAGGGAACGCGAGCTGTTCGACCAGCGGTCCGGGCCCGAACCCGAGCCCGCCGCTCCCGCCCCCGTACCGGATCCGGAGCCCGAACCCGAGCCCGAGCACCAGAAGGAGCCGGGACCGGATTCGGAGCCGGACGTCCTCGTCACCGCCCAGGAGAGCCGCACCCGCAGGAACGCCCAGCCGGTACGGAAGGTCGTCCGCGGCAAGGGCGGGCGCCCGATCGTCCCGCCGCTGGCCGGCGTGCCCGTACAGGCCACGAACGGCAGCGAGCGCCGGGCCGCCGAGGCCGCCGGAGCGGAGACGCGCGCGGGCAAGCGGCGCCGCCTGTCCGAACGGGCCAGGGCCCTGGAGGAGGATCTGACCTCCCAGCGAGCACAGGAAGCGCCCCCGGAGTCCGCTCCCTGACGGGAAACGGACTCCGGGGGCCGCGGGGGTGTGGCTCGTCGGCGCTCAGCCGAAGAACCGGACGAGCTGTCCGGGGGAGATCTCGGCGGTCTCGCCCGACGGGGAGTCCTCGCCCTGTCCTTCGGTCTCCTCGTCCTCGTCCTTGACGCCCGGACGGGGTACGGGCTTCGGCGGATCGGGCTGATCGCCGTCCTCGGACGCGTTGACGCACTGGAACATCCAGTTCGCGACGGCCAGATGGTCCACCGTCGCCGCGAGGAGATGATCGGTGATCGACCACTCGGCGGCCTCGCCGTGGAGCTCGCGCTGGAGGGCGCTCTCCCGCGGCAGATGCTTGATCAGCGCCAGGACCCGCCTGCTGGAGAGCTCCTCGCGATGCCAGTCCAGGAAGTCGATCCCGTAATAGCGGATGAAGTCCGCCTCAAGGGCCTCGGCGTGTTCGTCAACGAACTCGACGAGGCTCAGTCTTCCCCCAGGCCGAGCCCGGTCTCCTTGCCGTAGGCCTCCAGGATGGCGGCGATGTCCTGCATGGTGACGTCGTGCTGCTCGAAGCGGTTGAACTGCTCCTCACCCATCAGGAGTGCGAGCAGGCCGTCCACGTCGTTGTCGTCGAGCTTGCGCAGCCCCTTGGCGGTGGCGCGGCTCAGCTCCGTCGGAAGGGTGTAGGACTCGCCGTCCAGCTCGAAGGACCACTTGCGGCCGTGAGCCTCCTGGCGCTGGGCGCGGGCGGCGTTGACGTCGAAACGGGCCATGGGATGCGTACTCCTTGATTCGGGAGAGGTGAAGGGAAGAAGGAGAGGGGGGTGGGGCGGGGCGGGGGGGGGGCGGGCCCCCCCCGGGGGGGAAAGTTAAGTACGGCGCGGGGTAAATGCTTTAAAAAAAGAGGTAAGGCGCCAGCGGGTTTGCG